>JBDRQV010000194.1:0-3803 GCA_043826105.1 Nanobdellota archaeon
TCAACCACAAGAATAATATATTGTTTTTGAGTGGAACACCAGACAATTTTAAAAAGTTTATTTCCGCTAAGATAGATATTTTCTTTTTTAATAAATGCACTTTCTTTGACTTCATAAACGGAAGCAAGATAAAAAATATCTGCCTAAGCTATAAAGGTAATGAGATGGGGTCATCTATACTGAATTTAGAAGTCTTTGAAAGCCTTGTCTTTGATGGCAAACATTACAATAAGATAGTAATTCCTTATTACAAAGAATATGATACAAAACTGAGAAATAAGCCTATCCTTAAAAATGTGGGTCAAAACGTGGAAAAAGCGTCCCTAATTTCGTGCAAAAAAGAATTAATTAAAAAAAATGTGGAGGTCAAAGAAAATGGAAATTGAAATAAAAGAAAGAAGAAGAGTAAATTTTAGTGTAAGTGTCAAGGGTATAATAACACCAGATATTACTTTTGAAAGCACTATAAAGAACAATGAAGAAGTTATTAAAGAGGCTATAGCTTTGGTTGAATTAGCACAAAATTACTGCAACACCAAAAATAGCCATATCTAATAAAGGAGGATATTAAAAATGGAATTAGACAGAAGCATGGATAAAAGAACAATCATTAGAATGGATAAAAAGTGTCTTGTTCATATTGATATAGGGCATACTCTTTCTACGCTTTCCTTAAAGGACAAAGATGAAGAGCTTGATATGGTTTTTTATACAAAGGACCTAATCTACTTAAAGGATAAGCTTAAATTAAAAATTAAAAACTATGTGCAAAAGATGAAGATGAAGGATAAATACTATGGAATTTAAGCATTTGATAACTTATTTTGGTATTCTTCTTATTTTAATTCTTCAGTTGGTTAATATAGAATTGTCTGCGACTCCGATTAAAGTAAATCAAAGCGTTTGGATTGAATCAAGAAATCCTTTTGAGATTGAAGTGGCAGAAAGGTTTGCTTTAAGCCACAACTACACAAAAGATTATAATTGTGATGAATATTCAAGTGATTTAAGGGCAATTTACTTAGAGTTAGGAATAAATGCAACTATAATGCAGGGCAATGACCCTTTTTATTGGATTAACAAGACCCATAATGTTACTTATGCGCATCAATGGATTAAGGTGGAACACAGAGGGATTTCTTTTCAGTTAGAGCCTCAAACAGGAGAATTGATTGATTATTCTGATGAATATATTGATATAAAAGAATTAGATTGATTGAAATAATTTAACTATCTGGTCTCTTAGTCCGTCTAAATGTTGGAATTGAGTAGTATTATCATACCACTCTTTAAGCCTGTCTTTCAGAATATCATGCGTTTTCTTAAAATCTTCAACCTGTTCAAGCAGAACAAGACCCTGTCTTCTCAGCCTTGTTATCTCATCATCTTGAGGTCTTTCAATATTAACTGGCTGACTTTTGAATCTTTTGACTTTGTCTCTTATCTCTTTTAAAGGCGGCGGATTGTCTTTGTCTATCTCTTCCAGAATCTCCTCTCTTTCTTCTTTTGGAACAAATGTAAGCTCATATAATCTGCTTATTCCAAGACCGCCGAATGGATTACTATTGTCTAGTGATGGAAACTCTTTAGCAACCCTCATAAACTTTCTTGCCTGTGAGTGATTAAAGCTAAACTCATTGTCCACAAATGCGTTAAAATCAATATATTTTGCCTTATAGAGCTTTTTTTCATATAAAAGGTTAAGAGTCTTACCTATGCCTATAAAGTTCCTTTCTATTGAAATACACGCAGTTTTTATAGAATCAATAAGACAACCAAAATCCTCTTTTTTGTCCATAACTCTTTTTAGATGCTCTTATATTTAAACTTTTCTATCCAGAACACTCTTTTGATTCCAATGCAATAATAAGTTCCACGATTAATCTTTGCCTTTACGCACTTTGAGTTTATCCCATAGATTTTTAGCTTTTTAGGATTTTTAAAAGAGTGGGACACAGATTGCCTGTTTAAAGGGTTTAACTTTCTTTGTGTAAACCAATCTTTGTCTGCGACTATATGCCTGATTGTAACTGCCTTGTCTTCACTATCTGCATTATCCTCTAAATACATCATTATAGTCTGAAAAGACATATAACCACCTCGTTTTTAAAAAAACCATTCCATTCCTATCCATTCCACTCCATTCCTTTCCAATCCTCTCCT
Source organism: Nanobdellota archaeon (assembly GCA_043826105.1). Lineage (GTDB taxonomy): Archaea > Nanobdellota > Nanobdellia > Woesearchaeales > DATDXC01 > JBDRQV01. Next base: position 2,164 of record JBDRQV010000194.1, read on the forward strand.
ATCCTTACTTTACTTCTTGGAATGAAGTAACTATGAATCTTCCGAATCTTGGTCGGTAATCTCCCAAACCTCCTTCTCTGCCTGCGTCGTCTAAAGCAGATTTGACAACCTCAACAGGCATATCATCATTGATAAGCTCTATAGTAAATTTAAGCTTCCATTCGTTAAACTTTGGTCTTAGCCTTACAACCCTGCCTCTTGTCGCCTTTATGACAACAGTTCTTGAATCAACCTCCCACTTCTGTATCTCATGGGGTATCATGTCTGGCATAATATTTAAAGAGCCTTTACCCATCTCAAGATAGGTCTTTTTTCCTTTGCCCTGTATCTTATATCCTCCAAGCCTTTTTATAATCGCCTGAAGTATATGTTCAGATGGCTGGCATATCTTGTTTCCAACCTTATATAAAAAATCCTCTGGGTTGTCTCCTTTGTTCTGCCCTACGGATTTCTTTGTCTTTGAGGCTAATTGAGCTTCTTCTTCTATACTCATCTTATGCTGCAATAAAGGAGCAACGCCTTCAATCTCTACTTTTATCTTTTTCATTTTCTATTTTCCTCCATTCCAAGATTTGTTTAAAAAAACCATTCCTTTCCTTTCCATTCCACTCCAATCCTTTCCTCTCCACTCCCTTCCTTTCCATTCCCTTCCAATCCAATCCTTTCCTCGTGATGAATATTAATTTTACCAATAGTTAAGCCTTTCACTTCTTGGATGAACCGTCCTCATATAACAATTATGGCATAATTGCCTTCTTTTTTCTCCTTCTCCAAGATAAAACATCTGAAGCGGAGGGTATTTTATTCCGCATTCTTTGCATTGGATTTTTTCGCACATATTGAACATACCTCACTTTTGTTTCTTTTAGGATAGTTAAAACCGCATATTTTGCATTTTATTGTGTCTCCGACTAAAACTGGGATTATGCCTTCTTTCCTGTAATTGAAAATATCTTCATCTTTTTCATGCTTGTGGACTACTTCATAGATAGTTCCTGTGATTAAATCAACAGCGTCGTGCCTTCTTTTTGTCTTGTTGCATTCTGCCTCTGTGATAAAGCTTTTCAGCATATAGCATATTTCTAATTTTTTCATCTCATGCTTTAGGTCATTTGCCCTGTTTATAAAAATTACATTCCTCTTAACCCTATGAAGATTGCTCATTGAAGGGACATGAAATTTAAACCAATTTTCTTTTATCTTTTTGTTCAGTTCTTTTTTCATTGTTTTTCTCCGTAGGTTTCGGGCTTTAAAGTTAATTTTTTGTGGCGTTCTTCCTCTTCTTTATTTCACCCAATATCGCTTTTTTATATTGAGTGTCTATTTTTGTTTGTGTTTTGCTCTCTGGTTTGTTTATCAATTTTTCTATAGTTGATAAATATTCTTTTAATTGTTTATCTGTCAATGAAGATATTTTTTCAAAATCAGTACAATGTGAACAATCACACTTATCACTTAAGACTCCATGCTGTTTTCCAGAATATCCCTTTTCATCAACAAATTCACAAACAAAACTAAAACTCCAAGATTTTTCACTATCTGTAATTCTATTGTTTATATCAACCGTAAAATTATCGGGTTTTCCACCCAATTCCCATCTTTTATGTATTTCTGTTATTATATCCATTGGTATTCTCATC
>JBDRQV010000195.1:0-4648 GCA_043826105.1 Nanobdellota archaeon
CAACACCAGCTTCCAACATGGCAAATCCAGGAGATCCCTCACCATATGATAGATGGAGGTGGGGAATGATAGGTTATGATTTAGATGATGTTGGTGGTTGGAGAGAAGATGCAGTAGATAATTATACAGTTCAGGTTTCAGGGGGTCCGTTATATATACAAGTTTATATGAAAAATCATATTAATGCACAATTGCCTGGTGGAGCAATGTATACTGAGAATACCATGAGAATATATCCTATAAACAAAGATTATTTATTCGAACACAATTTAACATATGATTCATCTGCACATTCTTATGGAGGATATATCATTCCAAGATCTTATTACACAAATGATTGGTTAGATTGGATGCAGTCATGGAATTTTGCAGATGATTATTGGTCCGGTCAAGCAGGTTATTTAAGAGTAGGATATGATAATACCGCATGTTCAGCAGCAAATCCTGGACCATGTAAATTTACAATAGCAAGTCCAAGTTGGAATCAACCAGTCTCTTCTTTTAATACAAACTGGATGGCTTGGTGTGATGGTTCAAATGAAGAAGTTGGCATTATTTGGAATGGTATATTTAATGGAGATACATATTCAAATTATGGTGCTAGTAGTTATGGTGAACTTGGTGGATTTGATAGGGAAACTTACACTAATGAAACGCTTAATGCAACTTTATATTGGTTAATAAGCAACAATGGAGAAGATGGAAATTTAACAAATAAAATATCAAACTACAAATTAAACACAGATATAATATCTCAAGGATCATTAGATGCAGGATTTACCTCTATAATTTGGATTAAAACCATAAACACGAGTAATAGTTTAGGCTCTTTTTTCTCTAAAAATAGTAAAATAAGAATTGAAACAAATGTAACCAGCCCAGGAACAGGATTTCCTAAATTAACAATTTATTATCCAAATGGTTCAACAAGTGTAGATCAATTGACAATGATTAACAGTAGTTCAACAATATATTATTATGATTATAATCTTACTGGAGAAGAACCAACAGGATATTATGATGTTAAAATAGAAGGAAGCTCTGCAAAATATTTAACTAGAACTTCACTTTTTTATGTAGGAAATACATGGCCAGATCAATGGAATTCAGGAGCATATCATTATTCAAAATCACTAAATATCACAGAACCAGGTATATCTGATAGAATTCTTGAACCTGTAGATGTAAACGTTAATTTTACAAATAATGCACATAACGATTCAATAAGAATAGTTTTATTTGATGGAACTAATTACACTGAAATTCCATCTCAGATATATAATATATCAACAGCAGCTAACGGTTTGGTTGATGCTGCAAATGTAGTTTTTTTATCTAGTTTATCTAAAAATGAAAACAAAACATATTATATTGTTTGGAGAACAAACTCATTACCTGCAAATTACTCTACAGATTTAAATTATACTAATAATAACATAACAGGATTCTATCAAATTTCAAACGCATTTTATAACTTATCTATTAATAAAAGTTTTGGAGGTCTTTTACAAGATGCACAAAACAGATTAGGAAGCAGAACAACTTTATCCGGAATTCATCCTATGGAATATTATCCTGAAGCAAGAATAAATATTCCTCCCGCAACAACATTTTCAGTAAGAGAGTTTACAGATCCAACTATAACGCTCGAAACAGGACCGGTATTTATTGATATGAAAATAAATGGATCTTTAAGTGGTAATATCAATTATCCATATAATTTTACATATAGATTTTTTTCAAATACTCCCTATTATTTGAAAGAAAATAACATAACAGCTCTTGAAACAAAAACATGGAATTATATTTATGATAATTATTTAGGATGGGTTGATGAAAAGTTTACAAATTCAGCATATAAAAATACTACTGGAAATATTACAACTTCAAGTTTGGCAGCAGGAGATAATACAGATATAACAGATTTAGATGCAGATATCTCTTGGTTAGCAGTATATAATTCAAATACTGGAGATGCTATGGGAGATATTTTTTTAGCTAGAAATCAAACAACACAAAATACTCCCAAAATTGATTTATATGACGATACATATGAATATTATCAAAGAGCAATAATTTCTGCTTCACAAAGCATTTCAAGTGGCTCTTCTTTTTATAATAAAATAGCAAGAATGATTTGGTATGGTGGAAACACATATGAATCAATAGACACTATAAGCAATCAATTATTTAGCCCAATATTATATCAAACAGGTACACAAGTTGCATATGATACAACTTCACCATCATATAATTTTTATAATTTCACACCATCAAATCCAAGCGATGATATAAATATAACATGTTATTCATTTTGGACAGATAATCTTGAAATGGATTACGTTTTAGTAGAAGAAAATACGACAGGCATACATCAAAATCATACTGCTTCAATATCGTCAGTTTCAGGAAGTGGTAATTATACTATTAATGCAAATGTAACTAACGCAGGAATTTATGCATGTAGATTTCATGGTTTTGATTCTGCTGGAAATACAAATTCAACACCATTTATTAATATCAACATCACAGATTCCACAGCCCCTAACTTCCAAAACACAACTAATGTTCCAAGCACAAACTCTTCATTAGATCCAAATGTAACAATAACCATAAATTCATCTTTCTTAGAATATTCAACTGTAGACACAGTTAAGTTATTCTACAGATACAACAATGGCACATGGTCATCATGGGATAATCTAACTATGGAAAACATAGGCCAAACAAATTACAATTATACATACGAAACAAATTTAACTCCTATATACGAAGCAGAATATCAATATTACATCTATGCAAATGATACAAACAGCAATGCACAAAATTCAACAACATACAACTTATCAATATTCTATGATTACACATGGGACTTAACATCTAATCTAACAGCAAATTCAGCTGATTTCGATACAAATATTTCCCTAGGAAATATAACAATAAACAATACAGGAGATTTTGACTTAAGCTTTACATTAACAGCAGGTGTATTCAACAGCAGAATATACATAAATGAATCACAAGCATCAAACAGCCCCACATTCACAATTCAAAATAAAACATCTCAAGAATTAAATATAACAGGAACAACAAGGCCAGGAGGTCAAACAGAAGGAACAGATACAGTCACATTAACAATAAATGCTACAGAAGCAGTTCCAAGTTCAAACTCAGCACAAGTAGCTTTAATTACAACATCAGGAGGGCCTTTCTTATTTACACAATTTACAGAATATCCAGCCTCAGTAACACAAGGAGATTCAAATCAAAATATAACAGCCAAAGTAACAAACCTAGGAAATGAAACAGCCACAAACACAAACATTACCATAACATTGCCAGCAGGATGGACATCTGCTCTAGGTACAACATCTAATCTAGGCACATTAACAGTAGGTTCTTTTAATACATATGCTATCACAGCAGATGTAGCATCAGATGCAGCTACAGGAACTCAAACTTTTACAGCATCTTCCATCTGTGCAGAAAATAAAACAGGAACAGGAACAGCCACAGTTACAGTAACAGCTTTACCAACCACACCAGGAAACAACACAGAAACAACCACCACAGCAGGCTCTAGCAGTGGTGGCGGAGGAGGAAGCTCCTTCTCAGCAGAAGAAGCATCAAGATTCTTCCAGACAGAGCAGACATTCGAATTAACAAGAGGAGAAGATCAGAAATTTGTAATAGTATTAGCAAATCCATATGATGATGCAGTATTAGAAAATGTAGACATTTCATTAAAAGGATTCTCAGAAGATTACATCAACTTTGAACCAAAGCAAATAGGAAGATTAGGCATTGGAGACACAATAGACATCACAGTTGAAATAAATGCTCCAGCATATTTCACAAAAGGAGACTATCTATTAGAATTCACATTTGAAGGGGACGTAAACAGAATCAACAACACAAGAATCAAATTAAAGTACACAAAGAAAGTTCTACTTCAAGTATTTGAAGTATCAAGAACAAATGCAGAAAGCTACATCGAATTATCAAACCAATATATTCAAGATATGATTTCAAAGAACATGACAATAACAAAAGAAATCAAAGAATTAAACGAATCACTAAGCAAATATTATAATGAAACAGATTTCAAACAAGTAAAAGACATCTATGAAAAATTAGAGGAAATATACAATTCAGCCATAGAATCAGATAAAGGCATAAAAGAACTAGAAGCAAATTTAAATGAAGCAGAAGACAAAAACATAAACGTAGAGAAAACAAAAAGACTTCTCTACCTAGCCAAATCATCATTTGAAAGAGGAGACTATCTAACAGCCATAGAAAGAGTAAATGAAGCCAAATTAACATTGGCCATTGAAACCAAAGGCCAATTCTTCAAAGAAGCATTACACTATGTAAAAAACAATAAGCCAGAATCAGCAGGAGCACTAGCAGCATTTGGATTCTTCATATTCAGTGCATCTATGTTCACAAGATGGAGATACATAAAAAGAAAACTAAAGAATCTTACAGAAGAAGAAAAGCTTCTAATGGAGCTAATGAAAGCTATCCAAATAGAAGTATTTGAAAAAGCAAAGATGTCTATGGAAGAATATGGCCAAGCCATGACCCAATATGAAAAAAGACTTGGAGAAGTACTCCAAGAAAGAATCACTTTTGAAAACAGACA
>JBDRQV010000196.1:0-2984 GCA_043826105.1 Nanobdellota archaeon
TCTTATCCTCTTTTTTAATTGTTTTTTCTTTTTTCATCTTTAATGTTCGTTTTTATCAGCCAATATGCTCCTAACTTTTTGTATAAAATGAACAGCATCATTCCTAAGATCATCAGCAATATTCCTTTCAAAACTCTCTTCAACATTATAGCTCGCTCTTTCCCTCAATGATTTTGACCTTGCGATAGATTGTATATCTTCCTTATCTATAGAACCGCTTATAACTTCTAGATGCTGCTCTTCAAGGATTTTTTTCCAATGATAATAATGATAGATGATAAAACATAATGTAGCCATATGTGATCTAGATTCATATCCTTTCATAGATATTAAAGCTAAAGCACTATGATATACAGCATAATAATATCCGCTTACAGCCCAATCATAAAAAGAATCATTAAAAAGCCCTTTTAATTCCGGCTGTTTACTTACTACCCAATTTGCAAAATTTAAATTGTGTTCAGACTTAGCAAAAAAAAGCTTATCCTCTTTCTTACGTTTGATAAGCATCTTTTTATCTAGATAATGATCTAGCCATATCTTGCAATCTTTCTTGTCGCTTACCCACTTCTTCCAATCAGGCTTCTTCATTTTTTAGCTCGACCCACCACTCTATTCCATTTACTATGACCTTATCTTTCTTTAGATCCTGAAAAAATTTTTTCTTCTGGTCAAAAAATCTGCTTGAAAATGATTTATAGTCAAGATAGACAGGAGCTAAAGTGATATTATGCCTCATCGATATAACTTTTGCCTTAGGCTCTGCTTCCTTATCTATTGAATTGAATACCAAAAGCAGGTCAAGATCAGAATCCTGAGTATAATCTCCTTTAGCATATGAGCCAAAGATTATGGTAAGGATAGGCTTATTGCTAAGAAGATGCAGATAATCAAAGATAGCATATTGTATCTTTTTAGGCAGTTCATTCAACCTGGAATATTCTATCAGATAGATATAGGGTATGACATCTTTTTTGCTATAATCTATCGTATATACGATATTTCTGCCAGTTTTTTCAGTTGTCAATAACTTACTTAATTTATTGATCGAATTCTTCACAGACGGCATGCCTAATTTTAGATTTCTGCATATAGCCCTGGCATGTATCCCATCATTGACATATATTTCCCTTAATATCTTTATTTGCGTTTTCATGGTACAATTACTATATCATTTGATATATAAATTTTATCATTTAAATGATTTTCTTTTTTAGGTGCATCCCTACTTTTAGTATAATACTATACTATTATTAGTATATCTCCCATTTGATTGCTTTTCAATATCTCGATTTGTTTTTTAGTCAATATCATTTTTGATACTAATCCATATCATTTCTGATACATTTAATTACTTTTTTGGATACTTTTCTTTTTCATCTTTTAAAATCCACAGCTTTCGAAGTCAGTACAATCTGAAGTCGGTGTACTTGATGATGAAGTAGCAGTTCCCTGTACATAAGCAGATGGTGCTGCAGCTGCATCATATATTGGCTGACAGATATGATCCTCTTGTGCTCCATCCCCATGCTCATAAGCGACAGCTACCTTAAACAGCTTATTGTCCATATCATAAAAATATAAGCATGCCTCTGTATAACTATAGGTGCTATATCCAACCTTAGCACTGCCTCCTGATTTATCTATAGTCTCGCCATATGGCACCTTAATCTTAGGCATCCGTCTTTCCCTTCCACCCCTTAAGACTAATTCTACCTGTAATTCTTCATCTGCTGTCGTAACGGTATTTGTTACCTGAAATTCAACCTTATACAGATATTCATATGATCCATCTGGATTTTGAACTCCTGGTGCTTTCTCAGGAACTATCCATGACATCAATCTAGGAATACCATCTGGCCCAGCTGTCCACATAAGATTATTAGTATCAGCATCATCCAAAGCACCCATACATAACCATGATGTCCAACAATCTAATCCTCCCAAGACAACAGTATCGCAGAAGAACTGATCGACTGACTGTATATATTCCCTATACCATGTTTCCTCTCCCCAGAACAGACGAGAAAACCCATGAAGGCCGAATGTATCTACTGCAGTCTGAAAAGTTCCTAAAAAGCCTAAGCCGTCATACCAATTATTAACTTTGACAGCAATTGGAGTATATCCTTCTTTTAAATCCTGAATAAGTTGTCGATTCTCAGCTGTATCTCCCTCCCCTTCAAGTAAATCATGAAAAGTCATATCCTTATCATCCCTTTCTCTTCTATATGCTATAGCTGCCTCACGATTTATGCCATTAGCTATCATATATTGTGCATCATCAAAAACAAAATCATCATAAGAATCATCAGTTGTAAGACCACTCCATTCAAGCGCTACAGAATGTATTGTAGAACCATCTGCATCTTTATAGGTATCCATATTCCTTAAACCATCTAACCATGTACTTGCAGTATTTACATCCATATCATCATCAGTAGTGCTAGTACTCCTTCCACTCCATAACAATATAGCATCTCTCATCTGATTTGCATTCGCATCATCATAAAGAGTAGAAGCAGTCAAACGACTAGCATAATCATCAATCTCAGAAGATGGAACACCTCTTCTAGTTAATGTATTATATGTATTATAAGCTTCAGCTGGTGTAGTATCAGAACCAAGATTTCCCCTAAGATTTAAAAATTCTGAGGGAGTCATCTCCCAGCTAAGCGATGTAGCCATCTGGATATCACCTCCAGTAACTGAACTCCAATCACCAGCATCAGCTCCGAACCCACTCCAATCTGCTCCAGCAGAAGCAGAACCTGAAAAAGGAGATGCTGCTACAGCACTAGCAGTCCTATCTGTAACTATAAAATTACCGCTAAAACTATTACCAATAATGGCATAAGGAGTAACAGATGTTGCTCCTGCTACAGGAGCACCATTTGCCTGAACATTTGCTGGATTATATAACCTCCCATCATTAGCAAGAACATAACTAGTACCTGTTCGAGTATCTGTATAAACTCTATTTT
>JBDRQV010000197.1:0-2276 GCA_043826105.1 Nanobdellota archaeon
GTGCTGCAGGTTAGACATATTGTATGCTTGTTGTAACATTCAGCACATTAAATGTCATCCATATTGTTTTTGTGCCTTATCCATCTTCTAATACCCAACTATCGATATAGGGGCTGCCAGGACTGATTCTCACATCCTGACTATCAGTTATTCCTCCTTCATTACCATAACTACAGGTATATGTTCCTTGCGAAGACATTTTTAACTTAACTGTCTTAGAATATGTTTGATTATCAGGTTGACTATTTTGATTTGTATCGACAATGATACTAAATCCACTGGTTGCACTGCTTGTTCCTGTGGTCACACCTTCAATTGTAACGCCCTTGCTGCTTTTAAAAGAATAGTTATATTTTACATAACCCCTATAATAGTGGGTAGCGATTGGATTCTGGCCCAAAGCATCTCCAACATTCTCAGCTTCAAGCGAGCATTTTAAAGATTCAAATCTTTCAATAGGAAAAGTAAATGTCAATTTTCCTTCTGGGGTTAATTTATAGATTTTATAGCCGCTTAAATCACTCGATTCATCATCACCGCTAGTTGTGCTGGTATCTATTATAGCCTTAGCAGCCTCTTTACTGATAACCTCAAAATAACCATTACATGGTCTGCTATTTGTCTCTACCAACTTCATACTTTCAGGTATCTGGATTATAAGATCACTTATACTTAATATCTTTCCATTCCATTTATTTTCAACAGTTATTCCTAGTCTCGGATTTTGACTCATATCTTCATCTGTAGAAGGAGCAGCCAAACCAATCGGCAATAGACTATTTGATTCTATATTAAATCTGATCGGTCCATTTGTAGATAATGAAACAGGCTTTTTATCAGTTATCCCATATTGGTCTAATGGATCTATACCAGATCTTCTTAAAGACCTCAATCTTTCAATCTCCATATAATATGTTTTCAGATAAGACATTGTTTCAAAATTAAATTTAGCAGCTAAGTTTAACGTGTGTGTACCGGCATCTAATCCCTCAAATCTACACTCCAATCCTTCTTCATCTAGTGCATATACTTTAATCGGTGCAGAAGGCATAGCTGTTCCAATCTTTCCGCCTTCTGTTTTACATTCAATATTGATGATCATCTCTTCTTTCAAAGTTTTAGCTTTTAGATCTCCCCACAATATCACTGTCTGTCCTACAGTATATTTATCCTGGGCAAGCATAAGATTTTCTATAAACACCCCAAGTGGCTCCTCAACATTTTTCTCTACCTCTCCTTTGTAATACCCGCCAGTAGCATACTCCATCTGCATTTCATAGCTTTGCGTCATCTTCCCTTTTACTCCGCTTAATGTAGTCCACATCCTATTCCAACTCGTTCCAGCGTATGCCATCAATCCGCTAGTCATCTCAGGGTTAAGATACCCCTTACTAGCAAACATTGCAGTAGAATCATCAACTAAATAAAATATGCTCATACCTAACAAAAGTATGAGTATTATCGTAGACATAGAATCCTTTTCATACTGATAAGAGCTGAATAAGGCATAATATCCCCATACAGGAACTATCAGCCTATTAGACAACATATCTGCTAACTTTGTTCCAGCCTCACCACTGATAAACGAAGTATTGTGGATATAATACTGCAAAGCCCCATACCCAACAAAATCAATTATCAACAGGATTCCAAACATTATGTTTGCCTGAGATTCATCTTCAGTGACATTTCTCATCCAAAGAAAATAGATCAAAAGCGGAATGAATAGGTGTCCAACTCCACCACCGCTAAATCCTCCCAAAACTAGAATATCTAATATGACAAATGAAACAAAAAACCTTGACCACATCACTTTCTGATCAGCAGGCTTCCAAAGATAAAGAAATACATTGATAAATAACCACAGGTTCAATGGAACAGCCAAAAAAAGCTTCCAACCTGTCCCAGCTATATCTCCAAAATCAAAACCATTAAACCCAAAGACCAAATCCCATATATAGAGAAAAATCGCAAGAGCCATTACTAAAATGCCCGAAGGCTTTCCCTTGCTTCCTGCTAAAACACTTCCTCCTAATCCATCCTCAGCCATATTTTATCCTCTACTTCTCAACCTCGATTATTATCTCAACAATATCTAATGTAGTCTTAGGGGTCAATTTCACAAAATTATTGTCCTCTTCAATCCAATTCATTATCTCTCTTTCAAATGTTTTGTCATATTGGTCGATTCTGTAAAGGTGTCCATTTATATTAAGGTCAGCTCTTTTTCTGTCAGTATCATCTACAAACATGACTTTCATATAGACTTTTTTGTT
>JBDRQV010000198.1:0-10021 GCA_043826105.1 Nanobdellota archaeon
TCTAAGATTTGGAAATAAAGGATTCATATTTTCATTAGATATGATAATTGCAATAGGAGTAGTCATGTCTGTACTAGCGGTGGCTGCCTTCTATGTCACAAAAGCAGGAGATATATCTGCGCCAAGGCTGCAGACAAGCAGGATAGGTTCAGATGTTTTGGCTGTATTGGACCATAGTGGTGCTCTTGATTCATTAGCTGTCGGAACAATAGAGACAGAACTTCGAGAGATACTACCTGTCAATCATGATATGATAATTGAGGTTATGTGTGAAGGAATCGACCCTATAATTGTAGAGACTACATCTATCTTCCCAAGTGATGGATTTATAGCTACAGGTAAGCGATTCTTTGTAACACAAAAAAGTGAATATTGCATAGCAGGGTATACTATATGGTTAAAATGAAAATGAATAAAAAAGGAATCTATTTTACTATCGCATTTTCTTTTTTAATGATGGTTGTATTAGCATTGGCAATATTGATATTTAATGACCAACTAAAATCTGAAGAGATTGTAACAAAATTGAGTTTAGTCGACAGAGTTTATGACCTAGACAGTTCGCTACAACAAAGTATGGCAGATATATTTCACATTAAGTCTAATATCTCTATAAACATGAGCAATACAAGCATAATGTTTACTGAGAAGATACCTAATAGCGGAAGAAGTAATTTCAACAACTCGATGATCAGTTTTAAGAAATTTGTTGAATCTAACATATCTAATATCAATATAACTATCGATGATGTTATTGCACGATTGCCATTGATAATAATGCCCTATAACATTACATTTGAGAGTGATGGTCAAACAGGGATCAATGTTATTCCCAGGGAATTGAACTTTATGGGTTATTCTATATCTATCTTATTATCTGAGAATGTGACTTCATGCAATAACAATATACAGGCAGGCACTTTTAATCTATCTGTCTATGTATATGGCCAAAATGAAAATAAGTGTGAATACTCCCTTTTGATAGATGCAACTGCAGAAAATGAAATAAGTGTGAATGGTAATGAATTAATAATTGATGTCACAAATAATAGATTATCAATCAGTTTGAACAATGAAACGAGCATGACTGCCTATACTAAAACATCTCTTTTATTAGATACCAGCAATATTTACATAAGGTATCCTTCACCCAGCATAAGCATACATTTTGACGATATGGGTGTTTATAAGGTCAGTGGAGTGAGAATAATATAGGTTACTATTCAATAATTAATACACATATTTAAAAAACAATATCATTTAGGGACAATTGGGTGGCTAAATGAAGAAAAAAGAGGTAAATAAACCTATAAAATCTTTCATAGTTCTTGTAGTCACTATAATCCTGGCATCTGTTGTTGTGTATGTAAACTTCTTGTCTGAGTTGCCGTTGGATCTGATTTTTACTTATCTGGCAATCGGTTTTGTATTGTTAGACCTGATCATATTGATCCAGAAGTTATTTAGCAGGAAGAAGAAAAATATTGAAAAATCTGAAAAGAAAGAGAAAAAGAAAGAAGTCAAAAAAGTTCTTGTCAAAAAGGCAGATAATGTCAAACATATTGAAACAAAAATAAGATTAAAGATGTCTATGTTTATAATATTCTTACTATCTATCATTGGTTTTGTGGCAGGAACATTCCTAAAAAATGATAATATAGTCGGCGTTTCATTATTCTTTATGTTTATAGCCCTGATATTTTATCGTTTTGGTAGAACTAGGCATAAAGTAAAGATCAAAAAAGAAAAGGTTGAACTGGAGAATAAAGTTACTATCTCTGAGATCTCTAAAAAAAAACCTATATCTGATAAAATACCTGTAAAAGAGTTGCCTAAAGGGCTTAAGATTGAACTTAAAGGTCATGAGACTGATATGGATGTATTATATAAGATAGTTGAACAGAGGGGAAAAATAAAGATATCTACATTAACTGATCATTTCAATATGGACAGGAAAAAGATTGAAGAATTGGCCACTATATTAGAGGACCATGAATTAGCCAGGATATACTATCCTGCGGTTGGAGAACCTGAGGTTAGAAAATGGCAGAAGTAGAGAAGTATAGTGTTGAAGCAGATGGAATCAAGATGGATGTCAAGATAATGGGTGATATGGGCAAAGCACACTCATATAAGCTGATGATCCCTGAGCTTACCAAACCAACTGAAGCTCTGATAGATGAAGTGAAACGTCAATTGATCACTGAAGTCAAGATAACAACTGCAGAGATCCTTGATCCCAAAGTGATTGATTCCCTGAAAAAGAAATTTGAAGAAAGGGCATCTTTGCTTCTTCAACAGAAATTACCTACTATAAAAGAGAACACAAAGAAGTTCATAACCGGATCATTGGTGCATGAGACATTGGGTTTTGGAAATATTGAATTTCTTTTAAATGATGTCAATATAGAGGAGATCGTCATCAATTCTGCCAGTGAACCTATCAGAATATATCACAAAAAATATGGATGGTTATTGACTGATATAACAGTTAAAGATGAAGATAAGATACTTAATTTCTCTAATATGATAGCAAGAAGGATCGGAAGACAGATAACTGCACTGAATCCATTGTTAGATGCTCACTTAATAACAGGAGACAGGGCAAATGCTGTTCTTTATCCAATATCCAATAAAGGCCATACTATAACAATAAGGAAGTTTGCGAGAGATCCATGGACAGTGACTGATCTTATAGCTAATAAAACTTCAGACTCAAATATTTTTGCATTGATCTGGTTAGCCATACAGTATGAGATGAATGTTTTGATAAGCGGAGGAACAGGGTCAGGAAAAACGTCTTTCTTAAATGTATGTACTCCATTTATACCACCTAACAACCGTTTGATCAGTATTGAGGATACGCGTGAATTACAACTGCCTAAATATCTTTACTGGTGTCCTCTTACCACGAGACAGCCTAATCCAGAAGGTAAGGGAGAAGTTACGATGCTGGATCTTCTTATCAATTCATTAAGGATGAGGCCAGATAGGATAATATTGGGGGAGATGAGAAGAAAAAAAGAAGCTGAAGTCTTGTTTGAAGCTATGCATACTGGACATAGTGTATATGCTACAGTACATGCTGATTCAATGAACGAGACAATACAAAGACTCATAAATCCGCCGATAGAGGTGTCCCCTAATCTTCTTGGAGCAGTCAATCTTAATGTTGTAATGTTTAGGGACAGAAGAAGGGGTATAAGGAGAACTTTTCAGATAGGTGAATTTGTGTCATCTGAAGATATGGATCGCATATCAATTAAAGCTAATGTATTGTACAGATGGAAACCCACTACCGATACTATAGTCCAACACTCTACTTCTTTAAGACTTTTTGAAGATTTGGGCAGGAATACTGGCCTTAGCCAAAGCGATATAACTAAAGATCTGATGAACAAGAAAAAGATTCTTGATTATATGGTCAAAAATAAGATAAGGAGTCTTGATGATGTAGGCAAATTGATGAATAATTACTATTCCAATCCTGAATATATAACTGGATTAGTCAATAAGAATTCAAGGCCTGCATTATTATTAAAAGAAATGGTGTAATCATGTTCAAGCTTCCTTACTCATTGATTCCGACCCCCTCATTAATGACAGTCTCTTCTAAGTTTTTAGGTGCTGGTGAATTTCTTCAACATCTGTTCCCATTTCTAAAGGTGCATCTAAAGCAGGCTAAGATAGATATTACACTTAAACATTATTTGAGCATGTGTTTTGTATCTGATTGCGTATTTTTTATCTTTTTTGGAATCATGACTAGCACAATACTTCTTGCCGCATCACTTACTAAAGCCTTATTTAGTGGTCTTATAGTTACTGCCTTGATCACATTATTCATCTTTTTTCAACAGATAGCTTACCCCAATATAATTGCCAGCAGAAGAATAAAAGATATAGAAAGGAATCTATTGGCTGTATTGCAGAATATATATGTCCAACTTAATTCGGGCGTACCTTTATTTAACATCCTTGTAAATATAACTGAAGGGGATTACGGAGAAATATCTAAAGAATTTTCACAAGCTATCAAAGAGATAAATGCAGGCAGGCCACAAGTAGAGACACTAGAAGAGATGGCTGCTATAAACCCCTCTTTATTTTTTAGAAGAGCAATCTGGCAGATCGTGAATGGTATGAAATCTGGTTCGAATATGTCGCATGTAATCAATGAGATCATCAACCTTTTATCTGAAGAACAATTGCTACAGATACAAAGATATGGTGCTCAACTAAATCCTTTAGCGATGTTCTATATGATGATAGTCGTTATTGCACCATCATTAGGCATGACACTTTTAATAGTATTATCATCATTCATATCATTATCTGAATCAATGGTAAAAATAATATTTTGGGGAATGTATGGCATGGTAGTATTTTTCCAGATAATATTTATGGGGGCAATAAAATCAAGAAGACCAAATTTGCTTGGAGCATAAATATATACAGGTTTTTAGCGAACTTTTACCCTAAAAAAATCAGGGAAAGTTATGTAAGTTTGCTAAAGTATGCTGCAGTATCCATACATCCAGATAGATTTGTCGGATTTATAGCAGTATTTAACTCATTATTAGCCATAGGCATATCAATATATATAGCCTTATTCTATAATACTACAATCGTTCCTGTTGCGGTATTATCTTTTTTGTGTCTTCAGGCTTTTGTATATTTTTTCCTATTATTGAGGGCTGATGCTAAAGCTAAATTTGTCGAAGGTATCTTGCCTGATGTTCTTCAATTGATGGCTTCTAATCTAAGGGCTGGGTTTACAGCTGATAAAGCTTTTTTATTATCTGCAAGACCAGAGTTTGGCCCTTTTCAGGAAGAGATAAACAAAGTCGGAAAGGAGATTACACTTGGTAAAAATATAGATGATGCATTAATTGATATGTCTGGGAAAACAAGATCAGAAAAACTAAGCAAGACTGTTGAATTGATCATATCCGGACTTAGGTCTGGAGGAGAATTGGCGTCTTTATTGGAGCAGACAGCAAAAAACCTAAGACAAGAAGATATAGTGGACAGAAGGATCAAAGCAAATGTGATGATGTATGTGATATTTATATTCAGTGCTGTGTGTTTTGGAGCACCTTTACTTTTTGGCCTCAGTTCTTTTGTAGTAGAGGTATTGACTCAAAGCTTTGGAGGGATAAATACTAGTGCAGCTGTTTCATTGCCCATAAGCTTTTCAGAAAGTAGTATAGATATAAAGTTCGTCGTTATGTTCTCCACGGTTTTTTTGATAACCTCTTCGTTTCTTGGCTCATTGGTGCTGGGATTGATTGCAAAAGGAAAAGAAAGGGATGGACTAAGGTTTATGCCTTTGTTGGTAGGAATAAGTGTAGGATTCTTCTTTTTTATTAGATTTGCTATAAAGGGTCTAATCGGCAGCTTTTTTGGATTTTAATCTTTTTCTTTTGCCCATCAGCTCCTTTATCTCTTTGGTCTTGTTTCCAAAACCAAATTCTTTGCCCATCAATAATATCTGGTATGCTGTCATCACAAATATCAAAAAAGCAAATATAAGAAAGATATATCCTGGGTAGAGCATAGCTTCATTTACAGTCTGCCTCCATGCAAACAATTTAGAGATAGTATGCCATATTGAGAACAGCAATACAAATATCAGACAAAGCAAGAAATTTATTATGTGCCTTCTTAAAGATGATCCGTTTGATAATGAAGATATAGCCATAGATGTCCAGATTATTGCCAATATTCCAAAAGATATCGTAACAAAACCAATCGCAATCTCAGTATCGACTGCCAACCTAAATATCGAAATCAATCCAGCCGTAATCGCTAAAAAAGCTATTATTATGCCAATCTCTTTTTTCATCTGAACACCTCTTTTTAAAGATTTAACGTAGCATCACAAAATTGAGTCAATTCTTCAATCAATTCTTTGTCTTTGTCTTTTTTTAGAGAGACTATGACCCCTTTTACTTTCCACATTCTCATCTTCCCTGCTAAAAAATGTACAAAGCGAGCTACTGTACTTACATTATTATATAACAATAAAGTGGATAATGAGTCAAAAAAAACAAATTTTTCCTCTGAAGGAAGAGCCATGACTGCCTGGTCCATGGCAATAGAGATATCACTTAGATTTTCAGGAGAACCTATGAATAAACATTCTTTTGTTTTTTCTATATCTCCTCCTGCTGTCTTTGTTACTGCATCTATGAATATGAGCATCTTTGTCTCTATCTTTGCCTTGACAAGGACATCTTTTATTGTCTTATATGGCTTGTTTAAAGTTACATAAACTCCAGGTATATTCTTGTTTACTGTAAGATGCCTGACTAATTCAAGATTTGTCTTTTGATATGATTTTGCATCAACAGTAGCCAAGACCACATATTCTTTTAGATCATGGACTGATTTTTCAAATTCTTTCTCTACATCTGCCATAATGGTCTACTTATTTTACTAATATATAAGGTTTTTGGAGAATGGTCAGGATAGGATAGAAACTTTTATATATATTCCACATAATAAATAAAGTATGTTCGATATAAAAAAAGAGTTATCAGAAAATCAGATTATCCTGTTGTTGATGACTAATGTGGATTATAATAAGGAAGTTGTTAAGGTGGTCAAGAGTTTATCAAAAAAAAAGATATGTTATGTCACACTAAACAAGACTGCAGAAAGCCTTATGGAACTTTTTAAGAAAAATAATACAGATATAAAAAATATATTTTTTATTGATGCTATCTCTATGATGATAAAAGATATGCCTAATGAAACAGAATCAGTCGCATATATAAGTTCTCCGACAGCACTCACGGATCTATCCGTAAGGATTTCCCAGGCGCTGAGCAGAAATTTTGATTATATCATATTTGATTCAATAACTAACTTATATCTACATGAATATGATGAGGTTGTGGCTGTGTTTGTATCCAGTCTAGTCACAAGAATAAAAGATACTAAGACAAAAACTATATTTTATGCGCTGAAACTAAAGGAACATGAAGAGCTGTTAAAGGTCAATAGCATGTTTGTTGATAAAACAATAGACTTGGGCCAGATCAAATCGAAATAATAGTCTAACATAAATTTTATAAACCCATAAAATAAAAATCGAATAAAGGTGATTGGAATGACAAAAAAAATTAAAGTAGGTATTCCTGGTCTTGATGATCTTCTGAAGGGAGGTTTAAGAGAGGGATCTTCTGTACTAGTTACTGGTCCGCCAGGTACTGGAAAAACAATCTTTGCCCTACAATTTATAATAGAAGGTGCAAAAAAGGGCGAGCCTGGAATCTATATCACTTCTGAAGAGACTGTTGATGACCTAAGGGAATATGCCATTGGATTAGGCTGGCCAATAAAAGAGTTAGAGAAAAAGGGTTTGATAACAATAATCCAACAATCTGTTTCTCCTAAAAAACTTATGACTATAGCTACACCTTTAACAATAATAAAACAAAGAAAAATAAAAAGAGTTGTTCTTGATTCGGTCACATTATTTGAATACAGCAGCATATCAGGAGAGATGGATTATAGGAAAGAGGTCCTGGATTTTGTCATAAAGATGAAAGAATCTAAAGTAAACTTGCTTACTGTCTCTGAGAAATCCATACCTAATATAGACAGGATAGAATATGAACCAGAGGATTTCCTATTTGAAGGATTGATCATATTGACCAGGATAAGGAAAAACCAATCTTTTGAAAAGGTCATAATAATTCCCAAGATGCGTGGACAAGACCATGTCACTGACATAGTGCCATTTAAGATAGAAAAAGATGGCATCAAGATATTTCCAAAACAGATACCTTTTAATCTGATTGAAAAGGATGTAGTTGAAAACATAAAATGACAATAAAAAGAGTAGCCACCGGAATTCCTGGATTGGATAAACTAATATCCGGCGGCCTGAAAAAGAATAGTGTAAACCTAGTAGCTGGTGGCGCAGGCACAGGGAAAAGCATATTTTCTATGCAATTCATATTGGACGGCCTTAAGAAAGGCGAGCCTGGCGTATATATCACTTTTGAAGAAAAAAAGAACAAATTTTATGAGGATATGCATGAGTTCGGATGGGATCTAAAGAAGTATGAAGATGGGAAGAAATTCGCATTTTTGGAATATACTCCTGAACAGGTCAAGAAGATCCTGACGGAAGGAGGAGGAATAGTAGAAGCGATAATTGAAAAGATAAAGGCTAAAAGGATAGTTATCGACTCTATCACATCATTTGCATTATTATATGAAGATGAACTTACAAAAAAAGAAGCAGCGCTATCATTGTTTGAGCTCATAGGCAAGTGGAATTGCACAGGCATATTGACTTCCCAGGATGTCTCAAGCGAAGGACATGTAGTTACAGCTGCTTTGGAGTTTGAGGTGGATGGAATCATATTGCTATATCATTTTAAAAAAAAAGGTATAAGGAGCAGGGCATTGGAAATATTAAAAATGAGAGGAACAAAGATACCTGAAAAGACCATCTCTCTGGAAATAACCAATAAAGGAATAATAGTAGACCCTAAAAAGATCGAATCATTTTAGAAAACCTTATAAAGTATTAAGTACCTTGTTCTATAAAAAGAGGGTGGATATTATGGGAAAAAGAGCGATGTACAAAGAAAAAACTATAATAGGATTACTTGAGAAAGTTACCATCATAGGTAATGGAAAAAAGAAAACATTAACAGCTAAAATAGACACAGGAGCTACAAAAAGCAGCATGGATTCAAGACTGGCTGCTTCATTGCAACTTGGGCCTGTAATAAAAACAAAGTTAGTAAAATCAGCACATGGAAACAAATTAAGGCCTATCATTGAAGCAGATATCAAGTTTGCTGGAAAAGAGATGAAATCAGAGTTTACACTGGCAGACAGGATCCATATGAAATATCATGTTCTGATCGGCCAGAATATATTAAAACATGGGTTTTTGATAGATTTGTCAAAGAAAAAATGAAGTCTGCGATAGTATCATTACAAAGTAAAAGTTCAATGATGATAGCTGAAGCTATGCAGAAATATTTTGATGATTTTCAAAATCTGGATATCAGAAAAGTAGAAGTTAGCCTAAGTGGCAAGGATCCTGAGATATTATATGAAGGAAAAGAATTTGGGAAATATGATTGCATCTTGGCAAGAGGTTCATTCAGGTATGTTCCGTTATTAAGCGCATTGACAACTGCTATGGAAAAATCATGCTATATGCCCATCAGGTCAGGAACATTTACAATAGGCCATGACAAGCTGATAACTCATCTGGTTCTTCAAGAACATAAGATCCCTATGCCTACTACTTACCTGACAAGCTCAGTCTTGGCTGCAAAACAGACTCTGGAAAAGATAAACTATCCTATCATAATGAAGTTTCCACAGGGCACACAAGGAAAAGGAGTCATGTTTGCTGAATCATTTGCTGCTGCTGCATCTATGATGGATGCTCTTGAGACTTTAAGGCAGCCGTTCATATTACAAGAGTATATTGAAACAGGTGGAGCTGATATAAGGGCTATCGTAGTTGGTGATAAAGTAGTTGCTGCAATGAAGCGAAAAGCTGTAAGAGGAGAAAAAAGGAGCAACATCCATGCTGGCGGCGTAGGCGAAACTATTGAATTGGATAATGTTACAAAAAGAATAGCTGTAAACACAGCTGAAGCTATCGGTGCAGACATATGCGCAATCGATATACTTGATTCTTCAAAAGGCCCGTTGGTTATTGAGGTTAACTTAAGTCCTGGTCTACAAGGCATAACAAAAACAACAGGAATAGATGTTGCTGATAAGATCGCTGCTTATCTATATACAAGAACAAAAGAATGTTGTGAAGAGGGAAAAAAGATCCATGCAGAACAGATATTGAAAGAACTGAGCATCGAAAAAAAAGGCCCTGTCCAGAATATCCTGACTAATCTTGATTTTAGAGGAGATAGGATATTGTTGCCTAAAGTTGTTACAGATATAACTGGGTTTAATGAGAAACAGGAACTGCTGATTAAAGCTAAGAAAGGAAAATTAGAGATTGGAAGATATAAGA
>JBDRQV010000199.1:0-10087 GCA_043826105.1 Nanobdellota archaeon
CTTAATCTGATATTTTCTTTTGCCCGATGGTTTGTCACAGTAACTATCAATATTCTCAACAAACCGTTCAAACTTTCCCTTATTATCATAGATATCGTTTTCTGCCATATATAGACTAAGAAGTAGAACTATTATTTAAATGTTTCGGTCGCATCTAACTTTAAGTAATAATGCGAGGGAAGGGATTCGAACCCTCGGATCCACTAAGGAACAGGATATCTCAAGGTACAACCAAGAGTGCTCCTCTTAAGTCCTGCGCGTTAAGTCCGAAAACGAAGTTTTACATTCGTTTTCGTTTGACCAGACTTCGCTACCCTCGCACTTTAACTAGAAAGTTATTAATTTATTTAAAAATGTTTGCATCAACATTTTTACTCAATTCATGATTCAGAGAATCCATGATCTTCGTCTTCTGTAATCTCCACTCATCGATTATCTTGCCATCTATACCCTTCACAAACCTTAATCTATCAAAAAGGGTCTCATTAGTCCTCATGCATTTCTCCATTATATCCATAACAACCTCTCTCCTCCATGTAATATTTGAAGCATTCAATGTAGAGAAAAGCTCAACTATCTTCTCAAATGATTTAAGCACACTATTCATGATAAGCTCTGTATTTATGCTGTCTAAAGATTTGGCATAATCCTTTGGATTTCCCTTTTTACTGAAAAAAGAGAGTATCTCATCCAATATACTTTCAAATGAAGACAGATGGATATAAAGACCGCTTATTTCCCTTTTTCTTATAAGTCCACCCTCTAATTTATCAAGAAACCTGTCAATATTCTGTCTTAATAAGAGCAAAGTTGACCTTAACCTGCTCAGCTGTTCATTGAAAGATATGTCATATATCTCTTGAAGTATCACATCCTGTTTTATAGATACCAATTTAGATGTGACCAAAGCCAACAAAAGCAGACCTACTATTACCTCAACAATAGACACTACCTTAAAAAAACCCAATGGTGTTATATCTCCGAACCCTGTTGATGTAGCAGTTATAAAGCTAAAATATACTGTGTCTACAAAAGATGTTACTGGCTCTCTCCCTATATTATAAACAAGAAATGATGTATCTGTCCTAAATATATAATAGATTACTGCCAATATTGTTATTATCCCTATCCATAAGATTAGTATGTTAACGAAAGAAAGCTTGTCAAGTACTGTATGGAACTTGTTGAACCTATTCCATCGTTTAAACATATCGTCCAGAGTTATAAAATCATTTTTTTTCATAAAGGCGCGTTGTGATAAAAACAATCAGTTTAAAAACCTATCTGTAAGAATTAAAATAATTCATCAGATGATGATAAAGCTCATATGTATCTGATGTGATCTTACCCTCAAACCTATGGGTATAGAACTTGCTTATATACTTGTCATATATAGCTCTCCAGAAATAATATGTCGGCTTTTGAAACCATCGAGCCTCTAAATCTGTCTCTAATATCCCATCTAAAAGAACCAACACATCAGCTGACTGGATAGATCTCTCTTTACCCTTTAGATTAACTTTAACATCTTTTATATCCTTGAACAATGTCTGCAATCTTACCACTCTTTTTGCATAATCAGCCGGCGTCTCCCATATCTCTATAAACCATTCAACTCGTTTATTCTTCTCTGTAACGTGCTCTGACTTCTTTTTTATCTCCTTATGCATACCTTTTTTTACTATCCAATCCTCTACAGTCTTAAAAAAGTCTATGATATCGATAGGACCATTATAATTTATTCTCAAATCACTTACACAAAATTTTTTTTCTACCATTTTTAATTGGCAAAATGTGGAACCTTTGAAACTGACCTATAATGCCTATACATATTAAAAAACCTTTCTAATGTATCATAAAAGCCGTGCATCTCATAGGTTATCCTCTGTTCAAACCTCTCTGTATAGTATTTATAAAAAAACTTATCATATAGCATCCTAAAAAACTGCAGCATCGGTGCCATCTCCCACCTATGTTCATAATCATGCTCTATATACCCATCTAGATAAAACAATACCTTTCCCTGGTCCATATCTACTTTCTTATTATCTTTCATCACTGTAACTTTCTTCAGCTCAGAAAAAAGAGCCCTTATCTTATAGATTGTCCTAGTATAATCAGTGATCTTCTTCCAATAAGCTATCTCATACTCTATATATTTCCCATCTGCAAGATTCTGTTCATAATTCTTTGATTCTCTTTTCTGTATGCTTCTGTCCATAAACCAATTACCAATAGTATCGAAAAGCGCCTTAGTATCAAAAATACCTGAGTATTCAAGCTTCAAGTGATCGACAATTATCCTTACATCTGACATTTTTAATAACCCTTATGGACCCCTGCAAAGTATCTATGATCATACTCGTCCCCTTGCATATTTAAGCGTTGCTTTACCATAGCAACAAAAGCATACATCTCATATCTATATCTTGGACTCCAACCCTCTGTAAAATTTTTCCTTATAACATACTTATTATAAAAATCCTTAAGATGTGAATAAAAAAGACTCTCGCTCCATCTTCCCTCATAATCTGATATCTCAGTAACCTTAACTTCGATCCATATCCTTCCTTTTGTAAAAAGTTTCTTAGTGCCGTCTGGCATGACAACCTCTATATCTCTCGCGTCATAGGTATGGATATATATATGATATTTTACCTGGATATAATCATTTATATTACGGGCTGCTTCCCAAACATACTGTCTTTCTGCACCGAAAGGAGATGGGTGCTTATGTTTATACACATGCTCCCTAAACTTAAATTTTCTTCTCCTGAACCAATCGATCATAACTTCATATAAATCCTGCATATCCCATACTCCCTTATATTTTACAAAGGTTTTTGGCTCTACTAGATCATTCCACTGTGCTCTTTTAACCATATATTCTATTCTAGAAATTGACATATATAAACTTTTTGGATTGTTTTCAGTGCTTTAAACAATCAGAACAGACAAGAACGCCTTGTTTTAATTTTAGATTATCAGTATATTCTCCACATGTATTGCAAACACCCTCATTAGGACCTAACCGATTTATGGGTTTTCTTTCTTCTTCCCTCAATTCAAATTTTTCAACCATCAGTTCAAACAATTGAGGCTCTATCTTCAGGATATCTTTTATAGTCAACAAACCTAATAATTTCTGGTCAGAAACAACAGGCAGATGCCTTATATTGGCTTCTTTCATCATGACTAAAGCCTCGAAAATATCTGTATCTGGTGATACTGTCACAAGATCTGTTTCCATAACATCCCTAACTTGTTTTTCCAGAGGATTTATCCCTTGTGCCAATATCTTTCTGACAATGTCTTGTTCAGTCAATACACCTAATATATCAGAATCGTCCTTGACAACTATTGCACCTACATGATGTTTAGCCATCTCTTCAGCACAATAATGTAAAGAATCATCCGACTTAAGAAATATCGGTTTTTCAGTCATAGCGTCTGCAGCTTTTATGCCTGTCTTGATTTAAATCCCCTCGATAATAAAATAAGTTAAACAGATTTATAAATATGATTGTAATTAAGTATATAGTTTATTCACTTTATCGAACTATAACTGAAATAAACTCCTTTATCAACATCTTCTCTGACAATACCTCTAACATAATATTCTTTGCCAACATCATAATTATAAAGTGTTTCATAAGAACGTTGTGGTGATAATTTTATCTTTGCACCATCCTTTTCCAGATAGTATGTAACAACTGAACCTATAATTGTTTCTTCCTTGACCTTGATCAATTTTGCTATTAATATATATTCTTTACCTAAATGACTATAAGTATCATTTAAAATAATCTTAATATTGATATTATCATCAACAATTTCACCAGTTGTCTCCTCGATATCAACTACAGCTTCATCCTGTGGTTCGACTTCATCCATACCATGTATGCCTGCCATAGACTGTATTTTAGAGTCAACCAAATCCTTATTGTTCATATAATAGATAGAAAAAAATATGACCAATATAAGAAGTATATAGGGGAGCATCTTTGGCAAAGATTCCGTATTAGTAGGATTATTGACTATTTTAACGACAGGTTCCTCAATCTTTTTTTGTTTTTTCACTTTAATATAGATTCTAATAATGACTATATTTAAAGTTTTCTCAAAAAAATTAAGAAAAAAAATCAATAATTGACCAAAATCTCAACATCCTTGCCAAATACTCTTTTCAGGTCTTCAAATATTTTTTCCCTGATAAAGACCTTTGGAGGTATTTCGACCTTAGCTATTGATTTTTCCAGTTCTTCTAGGGTAGCTTTTTGTATAGTAGCCAGACCACCTTCTTTAGTCACCTTAGCCTTGCTCAGTTCCTTATCTTCCTTATCCATATCATGAATTATGAAAGCCTGATCATCAAGCAAGATGACCTCACCATATCTATTGCCGTGCTTGACCCTTATCTTTGCCCTTTCTAATTCTCTTCCCCTTTTTCTCTGCACATACTCTACTAAAAACTTGATAAACTCTCTTGAAGACTTCTTAACTTTCTCAACTTCCTGCTTAGTCAACTTTTTATCTTCATAATCTTTTTTAGCTTTTAATATCTCATTAAGCATCCTTAGGTACTTTGCAGGTATCTTGCCCTGGCTGATGAGCTCATCTTCAAAGATCTTTACAACTTCTTCGTCTTCTATCCTTTCTATACCTTCCATCTTCAGGACATCTCTGATTATAGTGACTACAGTGTCATAGATGTTTACCATATCTCCTTCTTCTCTCATCTTTTCAATCTGAGTAAACAATCTGTTTATCCTCTTCAGATAATCTTCTGCACTCTTCAAAAGCTCATCTACTTCCTTGCCTGTAAGGTCTTTCTTAAGTCCATGCTCTATATCTTTTCTTATCCTTACATTCTTCTCCAATATATTTACATACTTCTCTTCCAGAAGTCTTTCTTTTTTAACAAAGATCTCACTCATCTGATTAGCTGTCTCACTTGGAGCAGGGGGTGGAACACCATACAACATCAATGCAGCTTGTGATGGTGTAAGGATAGCGTAATAGATATCTTCCATGCCTATATTCTTTAGTTCATTCTTTACTCTTTTGATCATCTGTTCTCCAGAAGCCATAAACATGTCTATTGCTTCAGCAGAAGGCTTTATTTTACCCATCTTAAGAAGCTGTTTCCAAGGCATAAATATACCCCTATCATAGAATGGAACACCATCCCTAAGCAAAGTAAATATTATAGGATTTGCTTCTTTCAATGAATCCCAAAAATCAGTCAGTATATAGACTTGGATGTTAAGCTTATTCTTAATCCCTGTCATCTCCCCGGCTTCTATACCCATGCCTATGATTATAGCCCTTAATTTATCTTTCAGCTCTGCCCTGGTCATTCTCTTAACATCAGTATCATCAATTACGATCCATACATCGATATCACTTGTCTTTGTCGCTTTTCCCTGGACCAAAGAACCTGCAAGAACATAGCTCACAATGTAACGTTCAAATTTCTTCAGGACCATAGTCTTATGCATTTCAGCTATTTTAATAGCCGATAGCATACCTTGATCATAGACAGGAGCTCCCATTGCTATAAGCTGCAAAAGCTCATACTTTGCATCATAGCAAGACTGCCATAATTCCGACAATAAAACAACTTCTGGTCTTATATTTTTGTCTATATCCTGTGCAATATTATCTATTATTGCAAATAATTTATCCCTTAATTCAAGCTTAGTCATCTTTTTACTGTCAGTATCATCAACTAATATCAAAACAGAAATCTCATCCTTATTGAGTTGCTCCCCTTCTTTTGGCTTAGGTGGAGGAAGTAGTGATATGCCTATGATATATTTATCAAACTTCTCTAGGATTCTTTTTTGAAATTTATCAAGCTTAGCCTTTATCTGCTTGAGCTTTTCTTGAACATCTTTAGGTAGTTCTTTGACATCTGGTATCTTACCAGGCGGCAACTGCTGCATTGTAGGCATTTGCCCTTGTTGAGTCGATAAATTCTTTTCAGATTGTTTTTTGTTATTTTTTTTAGCCATTATCAGCACCCCGTTAAAAATTAATCTAAGATTAGTAGTATATTATTTAAAGGTTTTGAAAATGAGCTATATTTTCAATATATTTAGACTCAAGAAGGACGAAAAATATCCAAGATTAACATTCATAAGCTCTTTTATTTGATTTTTTTCCAGATTTAAAATACTGCAATGCCTTACAATAGACCTTCTTACCGCATTCCGTAGGATAATTGCCTGTTAAACAACCCAGACATAGATCAGATTTGGGCAAACCTATTGATCTGACCAATCCTTCAACATCATTGTATATCAAAGAATCTGCACCAAGATCTTTCGCAATCCTGTTCAATACATCCTCTGATGTTTTCTCAGGATCAAGATCTTTCTCATAATTAGGGACCAATAATTCTCCAACAGTAGACATATCGATACCATAAAAGCAAGGAGCTTTAATCGGAGGACATGCAACTCTAAGATGTACTTCTTTTGCCCCGCCTACTTTTTTCAGATAATTGACTATCTGCCTGGAAGTTGAACCCCTTACAATACTATCGTCGACCAATAAAATCTTTTTTCCTTTTAATATCTCTCTGATAGGCGTGAACTTATTCTGGATCTTATCTTCCCTTGAAGATCCCTCAATAAATGTCCTGCCGACAAACCTGTTACGTATCAATCCCTCCATGGAAGGTATGCCTAATTCAAACGCAAAAGCATCCCCTGCAGCTTTAGCTGTGTCAGGAACAGGAACAACAATATGATCTGGAGTAATTGTTTCAGTCTCAATCTTTGCTAATTCCTTACCCAGCTCAGTCCTTACAACATATACTGATCTGCCATCCAAAACTGAACCGACATTCGCGAAATATACCCATTCAAACATACAATGTGCCTTAGTAGTAGAATTTGCAAATTTCTGGATGTTTACGCTCCCATTCTCTACATCGATCATTTTGCCCGGTTCTAATGACTTAAAATCATGTATGCCTATATTAAGCAAAGCATTGCTCTCTGATGCCACAAAAACATTACCATCTTGGATAGCATAGCATAATGGCCTGATGCCTAATGGGTCTCTGCAGACAGCCAGATCACCATGTGCGTTTATCATCGCAATATTATAAGACCCATCAAATTTACTGCTGACCCTTTCCATAGTCCTTAACCATCTTGTTTTTGAAGATCCTTTTAATGCCCTTGCTAGATAATGCATTATTATTTCGGTATCATTATTAAGGATAAGATGATATTCTGTCTTGTTCAGAAGCTCTTTTTTCAATTCTTCAAAATTGACCAGATTACCATTAAAACAAAAGCTAAACCATTTCCATTTTCTCCCATGTTTCCTTTCAAAAGGCTGAGCATATGCCCTTTCATTAGCACCGCATGTAGCATACCTAACATGGCCTATTCCCTTATTACCCTTATATTTTTTGAAAATATCCATACTTCTCTGGATACTGCTTGTTTTAAAAACTTCATTGACAGTACCAACATTTCTATAAGTATGTAGAAGTTGAGGCATTTCTTTGTTATAGGTAGTTATGCCTGCTGATAATTGACCCCTATTCTGAAGATTAAGAAGCATCCTATAAAGATAAAATAATGCCTTATCCTCTTTTTTCAAAGAGACAGCGGCAACACCGCATTCATCGTGGATCTCATCCATTTATACACCCGATAATATAAAATTTTTATATAGTTTATAAACTTTTTGATAAATAAGATTTAAAGTTAGAATCATTACCTGTCCTTTTTGAATCTATAATATGAGAGATAAATATATCAGTCAATGTTGCTGATTCAGTAGGATATCTAGCAGGCATACTATGTCCCCGCCCATAACGTGGATCAACAATTACGCCAGAATATTTCCCTAATTGAGCTACAACCTTATCAAAAGGGAAGAACTCATCATTAAATGCCTGTATAATATAAGTTGGTACAATACCTATTGGATGATCAGGGTGTTCTTTATTTTGTCTTTCATAATCTATATGTCTTATAGCCCAAGCCGTGAGATAAGATTCTAAAGGCGAAACCAATATGTTCCCAGCTATAGTAACACCAACTTTAGGTAAGTTTGCCACATACCTCCTGATCGACTCAACAGTCTCATGACCGAGCAACAATTCAGGATCAAGAAGATTGTCTAATGATCCTTCAATAACAGAAATAGCTTCCAAAGAATCATCATAAATTTCTTTTCCATTAGGATCACTTATTGCCCCATTGATTCTCCCATTTTTTAGATAGCTCCTAATCAGTTCCTGGCTTACATCAAGACTATCATATACAGATAGTTTAGCTGCTTTCAGCATCAACAAAGGGATAGGATCAGACAACCTTATAGCAGGACTTATAGCTGTAGAGCTTATCGGTGGATTTTCTTTTGAATAAAATGGGTTTGTTATTGATATATAACCACCCAAAGAATGCCCTACAACATGAAATTCATCTAAACCCATAACATCAATAAATTTTCCTGTTTCTGCTGAATGACCCCATGGTGTCCTTGGTTTTGGGGATTTAAGAAGATTTCTATTTAATGCAAATACCTCATATCCCCTTTCAGATAATGCATCTAAGAATTTGTAATATACCTTTGGAGTAGCACGATAACCATGAGAAAAAACAACTATCCCCTTTACAGGATGTTTCTTAGGATTTAGATGTAAATACCAAAAATCATCTTTTTCCTTATAACCCAACCCACCAAGGGCTTTTACAAGAGACCTTAGCATTTGAATAAAAACAAGACACGCATATATAAATATTATTGTAAGGCAAACTATCGATTGGCGTTATCAATAAACAAAAAAATGTTTAATATAATTTATAATAAGTAACTACCACCTCAAAACAAAACTTTTAAATACCCAAAAGCCAAATTATATAGATAATGGCAAAAGACAATAAAGAGATCATATATTTAGAGATAGAAAAATCCAGGATAAACAGGGAAAAATCAAAAACAGTATTAGATAAAAGCTTCATGTTGTATTTCTCATTTCTTCTTGTCGGTGTTGTCGGTTTTGCTGCTGATTATCTTGATTCAAAAGCCCTTACTGCTTTAGTCATTACTGGAATAATAATTCTGATAGTAGGTACACTCCCTTATGTTTTAGTAACGACAAAGGAAGATCGTTTTTTGAACATTAAACTGAAGGAATTGAGAAAATGAACAAGAAAGCTATATCACCTTTGATTTCGACTATACTTTTGATAGTTTTTGCAGGATCATTAGGTGCTGTTGTAATAAGTTGGGGTGAGTCTACACCTGAGCTATCGATAAAAAAGTCATGTGATGATATAGGTTTTGAAGTGGTTGATATAAACAGCCTGACCCAAATATGTTATAGAAATAATGAATTAGAATTCCTGGTACAGAACACAGGTAATGTTGACATTAGTGGTTTTAAATTAGACATAATAAGTGATGATATATCTGCAGCAGAAACTGGAAATATACTTTTCATGGGAGATGTGATCAGAGAAAAAGTTCCAATCTATACAAACAACATACAAAAAATTATTATATTACCTAAAATAACTAAGAACAATATAGATAAATTATGTTCAGATAAAGGAGTAGGCATAGAGCCTATAAGAAAGTGTGATTAATTTGAAGCTAAAATTTGAACCTGAAAAAAGAGAACCTAAAACTCTCACTAAGATAATACTTGCTCTGCCAGCCATATTAAGTGCTAGTTGGATTGCATTTATGGGACTACAAAATAAAGTGATTCCTGTTGAAGAAGGCGTTTATTTATCACCCCCTATGGAAACAAATATGCTGGTAACTGCATTAAGTATATTTACTATAGGCTACGTAGTATTCTTATTGTTGATGTTCTCAGAAGATATAAAAGAATTTATCGTAAAACATAGAAAATTATCCCCTAAGTGATAACAAAAAGATCTAACTTCTTATTGATTTGCAGTTCCAGAGAGAAAAAACAGAAAGGTTTATATATTAGGAGCGTATTTTCTTTATAAACTTTATTGTAATTAAATGGGGGTGTTTGTAGTTTATTATTATTAAGGGTGATAGAAAATGGCAGATATGGTTAAAAAATGTCCTGAATGTG
>JBDRQV010000200.1:0-4930 GCA_043826105.1 Nanobdellota archaeon
GGGAAAAATTTCAGTTAATCCTTATTATACTCCTTTTTTTGTAAATGATAATGGCAGAGTAAACGGCAGATCTTTCCAGCCATTCTTGACATTACTTAATAGAGTCCACGAGGAAGTATATAAAAGATTTGGCGTAGACCTTACAGTTGAAGTCAAGGTCATACCCCATACTAACCTGATACAATATAAATAGGGGATAAAATCACATATATAGTTATCTGCAGACACGGGGAAACACAGAATAGTAATCAATTAAAAGGAACGATAAACGACCCCACAACATGGTTATCAGACGAAGGGCTCCTAGACTGTCTACTAGCTGGCCAGGACATAAGGGCTAATTATGGTGCTAGAAATACATTAGTAGCCCGTGGATTATACCAAAGAACAACAGCTACATTTGATATACTTACTGACTTATTTCTTTCAGACCAGACAAATATTAGGGAGATAGATGATATATCTGAGCTCCTTATAGAAAGGGATTTTGGTCCTATTGAAGGCAGAGACATGATGGACATACATAGGGCAGTTGGTAGAGTAGGATCATTTAAAACAACAGATGAATTGCTTTTATATGGTGACAGAAATGATTTTAACGATGTGGCTCTTAATCTGGGGATAACTATGACAAAAAAAGCTGAACCTTTTGTCGATACATTCGAAAGAGCATATAATGCAGCTGACAGGCTGCTTGATGTGATATCTGGTTATTCCTTATCAGGATATGATAGCAGCATAATACTCACAACACATAGGATATTTGGAACATTCCTTATCAATGCATTGATGAATCTTATCAATCATCCGGAGTTTACAGCTCCAGAAGACCGGGCACGATATGATAGATCATATCTAACTGACTATGACCTTAGGACATCTGGATACCATGTTTTAGATATTAAAAAAGGCGAAGAAGGATATCATTATAGGGTAGTAGGTATCAATATGACAAATCATATTTCAAGAAAGATGATATTAAAAGAAGGTGACCCTGATAAATATTGGCAGCTATATTGGCAACTGGTAGAAAAGGCAAAAAAGATCGTTGTTAGTGCTGCAAAAAACCGTCAAAGGATGGTTGCTGGCTGCCAATGATCTCTCTTATCCCATAAACAAAAAACAATTATCAAATAAAAAAATAAAGATCAATACTGCAAACTTATCCTTGCAGAAAATAGATATCTCAGTATTTCTAAGCAATGTTCAGTTGCTGTCGACAGATATATATCTTCTTTTGTCAGTTTCGATCTAAGATCTTTGATCTCATTCAATATCTTATCCCTCATCTCTGAAAACTGTTCACACTTCTTGAAACTAAAATCATAGTAGAGATTATAATATAGCTCCATAGATTTATAGATCTGTCCCAATATCTCAATTCCTGCTTTACTTGGTTTGATCTTATTATCTGCAATATCCCTGGCAGCATTCCTCAAAATATCAACAACAATATCCAAAGAAGATGTTATGTGGAACAAGCTGGGAGTATCCCTATAATTCATATGGCTCATTGTATTGAGCAGCCTAAGATTATAGAAAACAAAACGTGTGATGTTATCATGCTTCTCTTCCAAACTTTTGACAAGGTCAAAATCTCCTTCTTTACATCCAAGATAAAGATCCTTAGCTGCATCGATCGTCAACATAAATACCCTTCTCAAAACACCATCAAACTCTTTTATAGAGCTTTGTGAGATCCTCTTCAACGTTATTGTATTAGTCTTCTCACTGATTATTTCCAGTCCTGTAGATCTTCTTGCTTCATTATGTATCACCCATGTAAATCTGACTTTTTTATCAACTCTATGGTGAGTAGTCAATGGCCTGTCAAATGTAAGTGTTATCTCATCATATCCTTTGACATATAATCCTCTGATAAGAAATATAACAGAATCTTTATCTAATTCAGTGATGTTCAATTCAATCTTATCCTCTCTTTCACCTTTGCCTTCTGTTCCTATGATAATCCTATTGCCCTGTTCTATAACATCGAGCTCATCTCCTTTTTTAACGCCATATCTCACAGCCCATTTCCTTGGCAGTGAAACTAGTTGTGTTGAATCTGCTATCTGGATTACTTTTCTTTTCATATTAAACCACCCTTATATAGTTTATATTTATTAAACAAATAGTAGAATTTATAACTAATTTATAAATCTTTTTATTTTTTATATAAATTCTGGCTTTTATATATTTTTTATAAAATCTAAGGCATAAGTATATAAAAATACCTCAATTAATAATAGTCGTGGTTTAAGATGAGATACGCACAAGATACAAACTTTGTAAGCTTCGAAGAAGCATTGAAAGAGAAAGAAGAGAAAGACTCTCTCCAGCTAGAGGAATTAGAATGAATTTTACCTCGCAAGATCCTGTCGGAGAGGAGATAATCATCCCCGATATAGGGGTGCACAACTATTATTGTTTTAGCTGCAGGCTCGATATGGATAAAATCGGCAGGACAACCTATAAATGTCAGAAATGCGGCCTGATATATAACGAATGATCAGTCTAATAAAGAATTATCACTTGATGATACCATAACCTATAAGTCTAAATCTATTGCCTATCAATCGTGATATTGTAACACGTGATCCTGCATCTACACAGACAGGCAATTTAAGAACACTTTCAACAATATTCTTTTTTAACTTAATGACTGTACCTACAGTTGCTGAAGAATTAACATTCAACATCAATGGTTCACCCATCTTTATAGGCTCAACATTAAGCTCTTTCTCCAGCCCCACTATCCTCTCTAATAGATGTACATCTAATAATAGATTATATCTTACTTCAGGTAACTTTCCAGGCAAACCACATACATTGCCGGCTAAACTATCTGATTTGACAACAGAAGGATCTAAAGAGGTCATCACTCCTATGGAACCGCCTGGCTGGACATCTTCAACAGAAACACCGCCAGTTTTCAGATCTGTTATCTTGGTCAATATAGGTTTCCATACCTTCTTGTTTTTCTCTTCAAAACTAACACCTGGTTTTATCTCTATCTCATCACCTTCTTTTAATACACCCTGTTTTAATACGCCTCCAAGCACTCCGCCTATCAATTCATTTAATTCAGTACCTGGCTTGTTGACATCAAAACTTCTTGCAATAAACATAAGTGGATCTAGACTTGAATCTCTTTTTGGAGTTTTTATGACTTTCTCGATTGTCTGTATCAGAACATCCATATTGATATTATGTTGGGCAGAGATAGGGATGATCGGCGCATTTTCATATTTCGTACCCTTGATAAATGCCTGTATCTGATCATAATTCTTAAGAGCTTCTTCTTCGCTGACCAGATCGATCTTATTCTGTACAATGATAACATTCTCAACACCTATGATCTCTAATGCCATCAGATGCTCTCTTGTTTGAGGTTGAGGGCAGATCTCATTAGCAGCGACCAATAATATAGCACCATCCATTATAGCGGCACCGCCTAACATAGTAGCCATAAGGCTTTCGTGGCCAGGTGCATCGATAAAACTTACTTTCCTTACTGCTTTTGCCTCTACATTACATTTAGGGCATTTCTTAAGGACAGTATATTCTTTACACTTGTCGCATTTATAAAAAACAGTATCAGCATAACCTAATCTTATTGTTATGCCCCTTTTGATCTCTTCAGAATGTGTATCTGTCCACTTGCCGCTTAATGTTTCTGTAAGTGTAGTTTTTCCATGGTCGACATGCCCTATCAATCCTATATTTACAGATGGCTGTGAATCCTCTATTTTTGATTTAGTTGATTTTTTTTTAGGCATATGTATTTATTCTTTTTTCTCTTCTTTTGGTTGTTCTTTAGGCTTTTCTTCCTTCTTAGGCGCTTCTGCAGATTTCTCTTCTTTTTTAGGCTCTTCCTTCTTAGCTTCTGCTTTAGGAACTGCTGCAGGTTTTTCTTCCTTTGCGCCTTCTGCAGGTGCAACACCCAACAATTCTGCCAGTTTCTTAGAACCTTCTTTCACAACCTTAAGATTTATCTGATTTATCTTCTCGTTGATTTTATGACCGCAAACAGTTTTCCTTTTTTTCATGCCGAATCTTCTTTTCTTTCTCCTTCCGATACCTTTGAATCCTACTCCACCTAAAAGAGCAACTCTTTTCCTAACACCAAGGATACCACTTCTCATAGGAAAACCACAATAATCTGATCCGCCAGTTATCTTCAGTTCAAACCAGCTAGCCCGATAGCATCGCCATTGATTGTTTCTCCGATTCGTTTACCCATAAAGACCGAAGCTAAATCTTCCTTTATCTCCTTCTGAAATGATTTTCCTTTTTCTGATATGCATAATTTGAATTCTGCCATTATAATTCCCTCCGTAATTAGTTTACTTCAAGAAATAGTAGACTATTTATAAAGGTTACTGTCTTTTGTTTTAATGTATTCATTAATATATCGATATGATGATGTTATATACTCAACTGTAGAAATATTTAAATATGTATCAAAGAAAAGATTGTTAGGTGATCAAATATGCCAGATGAAACTAAAAGGGTAAAGAAAGATTATGAACTATTAAGAAACGAAGATAGGCTAGCGCTTCAAAGAATTGGGCTATTCCAAACAAAAGCAACCGCTTTATGGGAAGAGATGCGGAAATTAGCTGCATATGAAAAGCAGATAGCTACATTTACTAAACCTGATGTAGTATCCTCAACATTATTTCAGGGGATGCCTGATTTTAATCAATTAAAAGGTATTCTTACTAATCTTGAAAATACACTACGAAAAGATACAAGGGGATTGTTAGTAACTCTAAATGAGATTGATAAGATTCTACAGTTAGAACTTAAAGCAATGAACGATGCGAGCATCGCAAGATCTCAGGCGATGGGAAGAGCAGGTGGACCTGTAGGATTTAGGCGTAGACGTAGGCTTTTTGGATTAAAATAAAAAACAATCCTATTTTTC
>JBDRQV010000201.1:0-9304 GCA_043826105.1 Nanobdellota archaeon
GATATCTGCTCTTGAAAAAGCTAGATTATTTCCTAATGCAAATACTGAAAGATTTAAAGAGAAATCCAATGGATTTGATGCTAATTTAGATATAATTCATGGATTAAGTGATTCTTATCATGCATTGGGAAATTACCCTAAGGTGATAGAAACTTTAGAAGAAGCAAGAGCTAATGGTTTAGAAGATAGGATTGTTTATGAAAATTTACAGTCTGCCTATGGAAAGCTAGGCATGCAAGATAAATTCATTGAGATTTGTGAAGTAGCTGTAGTTAAAGGTTTAGCTGGCCCAAATACATACAATCGTTTAGGTAATGCTTATATAAAAAGAGGGGATGTAGAGCAGGGGGTTAAACTATGGCAAAGTGCTATTGAATTAGGTAAAGCGGATTCTATCATCCTCTGGAATCTTTTTTCTACAACCAATGACAAATCATATATAGGTATGATAATGGATAAGGTAAGGGATCCAACGAATAGGGATTATGAATCATATGCAATTATGGCTAGATATGCTGCTTCTGGAGGGGGAACTTATTCTCCAAGTACTTTTTATAAACGATTAGTAGCCCAACTAATAAACAATGTTGATTTTTATGATCTTTTGGAAGATCATGCTTTTGCTACAAGCAGGATAAAAATAATTAAAGGTCTAGGGGAGTTACCTAATTCATTAATAGTAAAGCAAGCAGATCCACATAAGGTAGAGAAAAGAGGCGATCGACTTGTAGATCCTTATCGTATTGAATGTATTAGAAGGGACCAATTAGAAGAAGTAATTGGTAGTTTAGTGGAACTTCCTCAGCCAGTGGAGTCCATGGAATATTTACTTGAAGAGGGTGGAGAGGTAATGTCTTCCTTCTATTATATCATGGAAAGAAAGAGGGGTGATGTACTTAGTGATTTAGTCAGAGAAGGTAGAGTACCTTCAAATATTGCAGAAAAAATAGTTGAAAGTATGGCCAAAGTCCACGTAGAGATGTCCATATGGTACACTAATCAACAAGATGATGTTAAAACTATCATCTATCCAATACATGGAAAGATAGCTAGTAGGGCAATTGCTTTAGCAAAGGAAGCTAGGTTAGGGCTAGCTGAAGTTACTAGGAGTATAAACACAATACTTGATAATATTGGATTTCCTTTAGACTTACAAAAGGGAGGATATTATAATCAGGAGGATGTTATTTTCGCATATCTCAAGAATAAATCCCAAAGTAAATTATGTTATAATTTTGATTCTTCTACTGAAAATTGGATGGTAGGTAAGAACGGAGAACTTATAAGAATCGATACCGAAGATAAGGGCTGTGTAAATTATGTTCTTGACTTAGCAGCTTTTTTGAATTTTCTACCTTTTTTACCAATGGACAAAAGAATCTCCGCTGTTGAATTATATATTGATAGAGTTAATGAATTCTCACATAAATATGGGGATCATTCGGGTAGGGGAATAAAAGACAGAAATCAATTCATGAACGAATACTCACATGCTTCATTATACCGTTCTATCACAGGTGCTGCATATTTGTTAGCCAGACCTGGCAGAGCAGATGATTCGGCTATGTTGAGAACTGCAGGATTAGAGACTTTAGATTTTATGCAGGGGAATGGATTTATACCTAAAGATCTTAAATCTGATTATAATGTAATCAGAAAACTACTTTCTTTTTAGAATCATTTCTCAAAACCCTGAACTGTTTCAATCTTAGGTATAGTAGTTGCTACTATCCTAGATATTTCTGCTAACCTATATAGTATTCCGGAATTTTTTGTATGGTCTCTTTCCATCATGTTATAAGCTTCTTTTATCAGATCATCTGCTAGTTTTCTAGTTATATCCGATGAAACTTTTTCAGGTTGATAGTACAAGTTATATAATTGACTGAACTCAGCTATAATCTTCTTAGCAAAATCTATTGTTTCTTTTTTTACTTTAAACTTATTTTCTTTTACATATTCAGTAATATAAAAGAAGTTTCTTCCAATCATATGGATAAGATTTATTATGATATAATTTGCCAATCCTTTAGAAGTATTAGTCATATTATGCTTAAAAAGTATCCTTCTACAATAACAAGAAAATTTTGAATTATTTAGATTAATATCTTTTAATTTTAAATATGGGAGGTCTATAGAACCTTCTTTTAAAGAATCAATCATTACATCACCCATTGTTTTGATAGTTAACCATACTTTTCTAAATAGGATATCATATTCTTCGGGATTTTCAGTAGCTATATCTCTGATAATACATCTCTCTTTATTTTGTTCTATTATTTCATATCCTATCAAGTAATTAACTATCTCATTTACAGCTAATATATCTTTTTCTTCTTTAAAGTGTAAACAGATCTCATCATATGCATTTATATAGAGATTTCTTATCAAAGTAATGATAGTTTTAGGATAACTTATCTTAACAGTTAGTTCAATTTTTTTGGTTTCTTTTTTAACACCTAGTTTTCTAAATGTCAATCCCTCTTTATGTTCTTCAATATCAACCTCATCACCTTTCTTAACATTATTCTCTTTAACCCATTTGCTAGGTAAACTGACCATCAATGTTGCAGGACCTTGTTGTACTACTTTTCTTTTCATAATGCGTGATAATATCTACTTATATTTAAATATTTCTAAAATATTCGAATATTCGAATGTATTATTATTATATTAGGATTAAGTATATATAATTCCATGAGATTCTAATACTTAGTTAATCAAAAGGGAGTGAGAGAATTTAAGATTATAACAAGGTGAAAGAAATGAGTGATAAAAAAAATGGTAAAGATATTGATTTGAGGGGGTTAGCTAAGGTAGCAGGCGGTCGAACACGTAGAGAGATATTAGCTATAGCACAAACTGTGGATGATGCGGTTGATAGCTTATGTGCTGCTAAAAGATTGGCTGTTGCATCTAATTACTCAGATGTTAAGAGATTTGCTGAAAAATATCTAAAGTTACAAGAAGCATATGGGACAACTGCAGATGCTTTTGAAGACATTTATAATCATCCAGAAAGAGATAATGCAGATTTGTTCAAAGTATTGGCTATGGAAGAGAAGGCATTAGAACGTATGAATCTGGGATATATGGCTCTTGATTATGTAACGACAGGGTTGGCTAAGAATATGGAAAAATTAACTAAATCACATGGAGAAGGTTACATGGCAGAAAGAATGAGGCCAACACATGAAGCAATAGATGATGTAAGGGCTTTCTTTCTCAAAATAAATTATGCTGCAACAAATGATGTGTTGAAAGCGAACGTTAGGTATGAAACTCATAAACAAATGATGCTACAGGTAAAATGAAAAATAGAGATATTGTGGGAAATTATTTTGGTGAGAAAACAATTGTAAATACATTAGATACTGTTGGTTTTACTGATATAGATGTCAAGCATCATACTACAGAACCATTCTATAACATAACAACGGTGAAACCAAAATGAGCTTAAGTCAAATCGTTGAAAAATATGAACCTAAACTTTTAGAAAGAGATTATATGGTTATGTATGGCAATTTACATGATGGTGTAATAGAGTTTCCTGCAATAACTAGAGATAACCAAATAATAGAAGTAGGTTCCTATTTTAGTGATCATAAAAAATTAAAACCAAAAAATATCATAGGTATAGCTCCTCAAGCAGGATGTCCTTCTAAATGTGGTTTTTGTGAGTATGGTGTTGAACCTTATGTAAGAGATGTAACTCCCGATGAGATGTACGAACAAGTTATGATGATGCTAGATCTAGAATACAGATTAGGTGTAAACATCGATACTGAAAAACACAAAGTCAGCATTGCTAGAGGAGGAGAACCATTACTTAATGACAGGTTGATAGAAGGGATGGAAAAGATAGCTCAACATGGTATGTCTTTCAAAGTATCTACTGTCTTCCCATATTCTAAAAAGATTGAGAACATGCTTTATGATGTGGCGAGATTTGATGCTCAGCACGATGAGCCAGTCCAGATACAATTATCCCTAATATCAACATCAGAGGAGTATAGAAAAAGTATAACTGGAATAAGGGTAGCCACATTTGAGGAGATAAGGAGAGTATGTGATAATTACAGAAACATCAATCCAGATGGGAGAACTTTCAACGTCAGCCTAATCTTATCGGAAGAGACACCTTGCAATGTAGATGATGTTGCAGGTATTCTTCCACCCTCTATGTTTAATTTTAGGTTCAGGCCATATGTCCCTAATCAAAATGGAGAATCACATTCTCTTGAAAAGATTGATGGGGATAAATTGAATGATCTGAAGAATAGTTTTAGAGATAAAGGTTATGACATTAAGAGTTGGGCTACACCCACTCCTATAGAGGAGAAATTCCGACTTTCTGGGAGTGTTACAAGACATAGGTATTTGAGAATGTTAGCTGAGGAGATATGATACCATGATATATGTAGTCAGACACGGAGAAGTGATGGATATAAGTAGATTATATGGACGTAAGGCAATAGAATTAAGTCCAAATGGTATTGAAACTAGTCGAAGAGTTGCTGTGCAACTTAAAGATAAAGGATTGGAGAGGATTGTTTCTAGTCCATCTAAGAGATGTGTCTATATGGCTGAAAAGATAGCAAAGAGTACAGGTTCAGACCTTATTGTTGATTATAGGGTAGCTGCTAAGAATTATGGTGAATGGGAAGGAATATCCAAAGATCAGATAATAAATATAGATCAAGGTGATATTTATATAAAATGGAAGATGCATGCAAAAGGTGGGGAAAGTTTTTTGCATGTTGCTGAAAGGGTAGCTCCGTTTTTAGAAGAAATTGCAGATAAAGGAGCGGCCATAGTGACACATTCTAGTGTTAGTAAAGTTATCTATAGTCTGGTTTTTAATGATATCAATGGGATTAATAGAAGTTTTCCATATGGTGATATTACAGAATTTGATATTGATAAAGGGATGATAAATAAATCTTTGGAAGTACTGAGAAATTAGAAATTTCTGGTACTTCAAAAACAAGTTTTTGGAGGAGATAAAATGCAATATACAATAATCGGTGGCGGAGTTGTGGGACTTGCCGTCGCAAATGAGTTGTCTAAGACAGAAGGTAATGAGGTTGTTTTGTTAGAGAGGAATAAAAGTATAAAACAGAATGAGAATCAATCAACGAGAAATTCAGGTGTAGTGCATGCAGGAATATATTATCCACAAAGTAAGGTTCCAAATAAGGCAAAGCTTTGTGTTGAAGGCAATGAAATGCTTTATCAATTTGCTGATGAACATAGAGTACCTAATAAACGATGTGGTAAGTTAGTTGTCGCTACGAATGATAGGGAAATAAGATATATTGATGATGTTTTTAGTGTAGGTAGAGATAATGGCGTTCCTGGATTGGAGATGATCGGTCCAGAAAAAATTAGGGAATATGAACCTAATGTTACAGGTGTGCAGGCAATATATGTGCCTACTTCAGGAATAATCGATTCTGTAAAGTTGCTACAGGCATTAAATGCATCTGCTACTCGTTCAGATAGGCCATCACAAGCGATTATATCTACGGGTGCTGAAGTAAAAAATATAGGGTATGAAAATGGGAAGTTCTATATAACAACTCAAGCAGAAACATTTGATTCAGATGTTGTTATAAATGCAGCTGGTCTTTATTCAGATGATATTGCTAGGATGATAAATCCTGATTTTGCGCATAGGGTTTCTGCTACAAGGGGAGAGTCAGTCTATTTCTTAAAGTCTACAAGAGAAGATTTGAGTTGCAATGGTATGAATGTTTATCCTGCTCCATATGGTATTGATCTGAAAACAGGTGATAAGGCAGAAATACCGTTTGAAGAGTTTCTTACGGGTTATAATTCTGGAGCATTATCCAAAACAGTTGGCATGCATCTGACTCCTACTTTTGACCATAATGGTGAAATAAGTGATATAGTTACAATTACACCTGCTTTTGTAGGAAATGTTGGAAAGGATGATTATAGCAGGTCTAGAGAGGAAAGGTATTTTGTTGACGGAGTTAAAGGATTTTTCCCTTCAGTTGGATATGAAGATGTTCAAGCACATGAAACAGGTATTCAAGCTAGACTTAAAGGGCATCAGGATTTTGTTATTGAATCAGATAAGAGATATGATCGATTTATCAATCTAGTCGGTATAGACTCACCTGGTCTGACATCATCTCTTGCAATAGCAAAATATGTAGTATGTGGGTTGCTAAGTCCAGCAATGAAAGGCAAGTAATTGCTTTTTGTTTTTTATTATAGGGGGTAATCTGAATGACAATTTTTGATGAAAAAGAGATATTTTTAAATGATGGGGAAAAGGATGTTAAAGTTAAGGTATACTTAAAAAAGATAAACATAAGAAATGAACATACTGATATAAGGGTTTTTTCTAAACTGATAAAAGACTAGACAAAAAACTTAAATACCACTTAGGATTCTATTTTTTTATCGTTGGAGGTGTTTAATAATGACAAATATTTTACTTATCGGAAATGGTGCTAGGGAACATGCTATTGCAGAGGCGTTTTCTAGATCTCCTCAAAAACCTAAACTATTCTCATTTATGTCAGCAAAGAACCCGGGCATAACTAACTTATCTGAATCTGTAGAACTAGGCAAATATGATGACTTAGAAGCGATAAAAGCTTTTGCTCAGGCAAACGCTATAGATTTTGCTTTTATAGGTCCTGAAGCACCGTTAAGTTATGGTGTTGTCGATGCTTTAGCTGAGATCGACATTCCATCTGTCGGACCTGTCAAGGAATTAGCCAAATTAGAAACTTCAAAGGGGTTTACAAGATTATTACAAAGAAAATATGATGTACCTGGCATGCCAAAATTTGAAGTTTGCCAAGATGAGTCTAAAGTAAATGAATTTGTCGGTTCTGTCGATGAATTTGTAGTTAAGCCAGATGGACTTACAGGCGGTAAGGGAGTCATGGTCCAGGGTGATCATTTTCAGACCAAAGAAGAAGGCTTGAAGGTTGCATTGGATTATCTGAAGAATGATGGTTCTGTTGTGATGGAAGAAAAACTGGTCGGAGAGGAATTTTCATTACAAAGCATGTGCGATGGCAAAACTCTACTCGATTTTCCGCCTGTGCAGGATCATAAAAGGGCTTTTGTTGGAGATAAAGGACCAAATACTGGCGGTATGGGCTCTTACTCAACTGGAAAACTTCTGCCATTCATGACAGAAGAAGACCTAAGACAAGGCCATGAGATAACTCAAAAGATGGCACAAGCCATAGAAAAAGAAACTGGAACATTATACAAAGGAGTTATGTATGGTGGTTTTATCTGTACTAAAAACGGCGTCAAACTTATTGAATATAATGCACGATTTGGTGATCCAGAGGCTATGAATGTTATGGCAATTCTTAAAACAGATTTCGTTAAGATATGTCAGGCAGTGATAGATGGAACATTAGACAATATACAAGCAGAATTCATGGAAGAAGCAACTGTCTGCAAATATGCTGTTCCAGAAGGATATCCTACAAATCCTGTCAAGAATAAGAAGGTTGATATATCAGAGGTCTCCGAAAAAGCTAAGATCTATTATGCAGCTGTAGACCAGAAAGAAGATGGATTGTATATGACTTCTTCCAGAGCTCTGGGATTTGTGGGCATACATCCTAATCTGGAAGAAGCTGAAGTCATTGCTGAAGATGCAGTTTCATCTGTAAAAGGGCCAGTATTCCATAGGGAAGATATAGGGACTAAAGAACTGATCGACAAAAGGATAGATCATATGGATGAGTTAAGGGGTTAATGAACTCTTCCTTCTGCTTCTGCCAGCCTTAATTGTGTCTGTAGATATATATATTCCTGTAAGACCT
This sequence comes from Nanobdellota archaeon, assembly GCA_043826105.1. Classification (GTDB taxonomy): domain Archaea; phylum Nanobdellota; class Nanobdellia; order Woesearchaeales; family DATDXC01; genus JBDRQV01. The sequence goes on from JBDRQV010000201.1 coordinate 7,830, forward strand.
TTCTTTTAGAGAAGATATTAATCTTTAATTTTTTAACAGCCATCAACCATGCAACTAATTTTACTTCAATCCTCTCCACAACTTTTTTAGATATGTCGGTATTGCTCTTGAATAGTCTTATCATATGAGTAACAGCTTCTTCAAGTTCATTTATTTCTAATGGCAGGTGTTTTTTAGCTAATTCTTTTACCACTTCTTTTTTTTCATGAAGCTTGTCGATAAGGAATATCAATGCTTCAGACCTCCCTTTTCTCGAGTCATAATTTCTTATGCCTTCTGATTGTATCATAGCATTGAACTTGTCTACAGCTGAGAGGATCGATATCTCATCTGTGTTTGCTATGTCTTTGAAATATTCTGGATGGTGGGTTGAAGCGATATCAATAATCCTTGGCGGGACTTTAGCTTGTTTGAGCAGCTCACGAGTATATAATTGATGGTTTCTGATATGCTCTAAAATACTTATCTGGGCCTGATCTCTAAGTGCATGCAATATGTTTCTTGCCTCTATCTGGCTGATATGTTTTTTATTCCATCCCGGAAGATGTGTCCTATGTTCAACTAGCTGATACATCTTTATCTTTGATAAGAGATTGTCTTTTGGATCCACTATAATCCCATATTCTTTAATGATGGCCATTTGTTCATTTATATCAACTCCTTGGTCTAATACGATAGTATGCATATAGATCTTACCTATGTCATGCAGAAGAGCAGCAATCTCTAATCTTTCAACTTCTCTTTCATTTAATCCCAAGTTAGATGCGACGAAAACCACATCTTTTGCGACATTTATGCTATGGGCAACAGAATCTTGATGATGTGTATGCAATAGATGTAATAAGACTATCTCATCAGTCTTTAGCAGTTTAGCCAGGTCATAACCATGTTGTCTGGATACATGGTTCAAAAATTGCTTTAAATCAGGGTCCATATATCTTAATTTATATTCCTGCTTAATAAAATTTTCTTTTTTATTTCAGTCTCACTAATTATAATGTGAAAATCCTGTTTCTGTCTGGTAGGTTACGCATGATTTATCTGTCCAATGCATCCTTCTTCTGGACTTTTCTTTTAGGAGCATCAGCCAATCGGCCCCTAAACTGTTTTTTAGTTCATTTTCCATCTGTTTCGCCTCATTTCTCATGAAATTCATTCATCGGATCAAACGATAGGTTTATCAAAAGATAATCAAATAACTGTTGTCTGTCTCCAATCTTATTTTTGTACATCCTTAATCTGGTCTGCATCTTTTCTATACGTTTCATAAATACCACCTCCATTTTGTTGTAATAACTATTAAGAATCTGCTTTATATATAGCCTGTGAAATCAACATAAAGAATAAACATATATAGTACAGATTCACAAGTTTTTTAAATCAAAAAAATTTCCAAAAATTATGATACAATTAGTATATAGCCCAACATGGTTCTATGGAAAAGATATAATCATAGATATAGTCAGTATCTTGGT
>JBDRQV010000202.1:0-3358 GCA_043826105.1 Nanobdellota archaeon
GGTCTGGATTTTCCAGGTACCTTCTCAACTAATCCGATAACATCTTGAGTAAGATATTCTCTTTGTATAAAGACCCTAAAACTATCATAACCTTCGCCCATACCATTTCTTTCACTATACTTTCTACCCATAATTTAGTTATTACTAAGAAGTAGTTTAAAAAACTTACTGTTTTTTATTTTTATAATCCTCGATAGCCTTATGCAGAGCATCAGCAGCTAGATTGCTGCAATGGACTTTGATTGGAGGTAAACCACCAAGTGCTTCTTTTATATTATCTCTGGTAATCTTCATAGCTTCATCTAATGTTTTTCCTTTAGCTAGATCAGTTATCATAGATGAAGTAGCGATAGCTGCAACACAACCAAATGTTTTAACACCTATATCCTCGAGTATCTCTTTTCCGGCAGAATTTTTTCCAACTTTGATATAACACCACATGACATCTCCACATGTAGGGTTGCCTATCTTGCCGACTCCATCAGCATCTTTGATCTCTTTAAGATTATGCGGATCTTTGAAATGTTCCATGACTTTTTTTGAGTACATTGTTATTCACCCCCTTTCCACAAAGGGCTTATAGCCCTCAATTTCTCAACAATCTTTGCCAATTCATCAATAACATAATCTACTTCTTCAGCAGTATTATCTTTGCCTAAGCTCAACCTTAAACTACCATGCGCATCAACAGGATCTAATCCAATAGCTGTCAAAACATGGCTCGGTTTTAGATCCTTAGAGCTGCAAGCTGAACCAGTCGAAGCCATTATCCCCTTATCATCTAAATGTATAAGCATAGATTCCCCCTCTATATATTTAAAACCTATATTAACATTTCCAGGTAATCTACTAACATTATCACCATTTAACCAGGATTTAGAAATCTTTCTCAAGATACCTTTTACCAATCTATCTCTCAATTTAGCTTCATGTTTAGCATTCTTATCCATACTATTCTTAGCCAATTCAACTGCTTTGGCAAAACCGACTATTCCTGCAACATTCTCTGTTCCAGACCTTAAGCAAAATTCATGATTTCCTCCATGCATCATTGGCTGTATCTTAATCCCTCTTCTGATATAGATCAGACCAACACCTTTTGGGCCATATAGTTTATGGGAAGATGCAGACAAAAGATCAATATTCATTTTTTTAACATCTATCGGTAACTTCCCGAATGTCTGCACAGCATCTGTATGGAAATAGATACCCTTCTCTTTACATATCTTACCTATCTCTGAAATAGGCTGTACTGTTCCTATCTCATTATTTGCATGCATGACTGAAACCAATATTGTTTCTTTTGTAATCGCCTTTTCAATCTTAGCCGCATCAACAATACCATTCTTCTCAACTTTAACATAAGTTACTTTAAAGCCCATCTTCTCAAGAAACTTACAACTATTCTCAACAGCATGATGTTCGATATTGGTGGTTATGATATGATTACCTTTATCCCTATTGGTAAATGCTATCTCTTTGATAGCCATATTATCTGATTCTGTTCCCCCAGATGTAAATATAACTTCTTTTGGATCAGCATTGATAAACTCAGCAATCATATCTCTGGATTCTTCCAGATCTTCTTTAGCTTCTTGTCCTAATTGATGTAAAGAAGAAGCATTCCCATATTTATCAGTAAAATAAGGCAGCATAGCCTTAACAACTTCTTTATCCACAGCTGTTGTTGCAGCATGATCCATATATATTTTCATTTTTTTCCACAAGTCTCCTTGCAATAAGTTCTTACATGTTTCTCTACTAATTGCAATATAGGTATTGTTGTATCTTTATTTAATGAATATATTCTTCTCTTACCTTCCCTCTTAACATCTAAAAAATTACATTCCATCAATTTTCTTAAGTTATGGCTTATCTTGCTTTGCTCCTCATTAGTGATCTTACATATATCATTGACTGACTTTTCTCCTGTCATCAATGCTTCTATGATCATCATTCTAGTCTTATTAGAGAAGACCTCAAAAAACAACTCATATGATTTACATTTCATATGAATAGTATATCATATGTTATTTATAAATCTTTTGTTTAACTATAGAATTTAACTTTATATATGATCATACCCCAGATATAAAATCAACAAAATAAATAAGATTAGAAATAAAAATAAATAATCTATTTTCCAGGAGCCCTATTCATGAATCCTGGCATATATTCAACTCCAGCAGTACCAAAGAATCCAGTCTCAGAGTTACTATTCAAAGCATTTACAATACCCGCACCAGCCTTCAAACTGATATCAGGTGTAACTCTATAGCTTATATCAGCACCGACTATTGTCGCATCTACTCCCAAATCAGGAGTATCTGTCATTCTGGCTCCGCCAACAGTTGAGTTTTGGCCATATGTTTCAGCAAATATACCTAATCTGACATCCCCTTGATTTACAGTTTGTCCAGCAGATACCCTCAAGCCGATACCATCATTATCCCCTAATTCTGAAGAAGTATTATGTGCACCATACAATATAACATGTACTGGATCACCAAATACTGGAACAGCCTTATCCCAAACAAGGTCAATCCTATAATTCAAAACATCAAAGTCTCCCTCAGGATTATTCTGGCCAACGTATTTCCCTGCATCATCCAGATCCCCAAACATGACTACGTTACCCCTAGCATCAATCTTAACTTTATCTCCTGCAGGTATCAAAAGACCAATCTGTCCAGCCAAATAACTAACATCTGGCTGAGTAGTTAACCAACCATCTCCCATATTATATCCTGCAGCTAAATCGATCTTGACCCAGTTTCTTCCAATATATCCAAAATCATACCCAGCAACTCCGCCAATCACAGCGCTATTTGGGTCTAACCCGATGAATGGATTATCAGTTGCTCCAACAGAAAATCTAGCATCTCCAGCAACAATATCTAATTGTGCTCTATCAATATTGGCATACCCTCCTTCTACTAAAGCAGGGTTAAATCCAGGATCTTTTGTTGAACCAGCAGCAACACCTCTTACTCTGGCACTCATATTATCCCCTATAGGATGCCTTAATCCAGCCTTAACTTCGATCATAACAGTAGATCCATCCAATTTATCATAACCTTCCAATCCAGAGACAGTTCTTCCAACAATTTGTGCACTGCCTTCAGTTGTAAACTGATCCCATCTTGAACCGCCGTCGTCAGCATAAGCACATCCATGGTGGTCAAAACCAGGAAAATGAGACATAACATTATCCAGGAAAACAGCGCCAGCAACACCACCAACTAAAGCAGCAGCACCAACACCCAAACCATACAAAACTTTCCCAGCAGTAGATTCCCTCATTCTCTGCATTCCAGTTTGTTCTAACTCAGAAGCAGCTATTTTAAAAGCACCATCA
>JBDRQV010000203.1:0-14225 GCA_043826105.1 Nanobdellota archaeon
CATTCTTTTTTTCTTTTTTGGAACGTCAATAAATCAATTCGATAAAAGCAAAAGCTTTATAAAGAAATTATAATCCCCAAATAGGATAAATTACAATTAAAAACTAAATAAATGGAGGGTAATTAATATGGCAGCTAAAAAACCACACATAAATATTGTATTCATCGGACATGTTGACCACGGTAAATCAACAACTGTAGGTAGATTATTGTACGATTCAGGAAATATTGATGAACAAGCAATGAGGAAGTTAAAAGAAAAAGCAGAAGAGCTTGGAAAAGGAGGCTTTGAATTTGCTTTCGTAATGGATAACTTAAAAGAAGAAAGAGAAAGAGGAGTTACAATTGACTTGGCCCATAAGAAGTTTGAGTCATCAAAATATTATTTTACAATAATTGATGCACCTGGTCACAAAGATTTTATCAAAAATATGATTACCGGCGCATCACAAGCAGATGTCGGAGTTCTTATTGTCGCTGCATCAGATAGCATACAAGCACAGACAAAAGAGCACGTTTTCTTATCAAAAACATTAGGAGTCAATCAGCTTATAATCGCTGTAAACAAGATGGACATCAAGGGAGTCGAATATAGCCAAGCTAAATTTGACAAAGTTAAAGTAGATGTTTCTAACCTATTGAAAACTGTTGGATATAAACCTGACCAGATCCCATTTATCCCTATTGCTTCATTGATGGGAGATAATGTTGTAAAGAAATCTGATAAGATGCCATGGTATACTGGTAAGACACTTCTAGAAACAATGGACGATATAAAAGAACCTGAGAAACCAACCAATCTTCCATTAAGGCTTCCTATCCAGGATGTATATAACATCACAGGTATAGGAGTTGTTCCTGTCGGAAGAGTTGAAACAGGAGTTATGAAAGTTGGAGACAAAGTAACTTTTGTTCCAGGCAGAGAAGGTAAAGGTGTTCCAGGAGAAGTTAAGACTATCGAGATGCACCATGAAATGATGCAGCAAGCAGAGCCAGGAGATAATATCGGATTCAACGTAAGAGGAATCGGAAAGAAAGATATTACCAGAGGCGATGTTTTAGGGCATGTTGATACTCCACCAACTGTTGCTTCAGAATTTACAGCACAGATTGTTGTACTAAACCATCCGTCTGTTATCACAATCGGTTATACACCTGTATTCCATATCCATACAGCACAGGTTGCATGCCAGATAACAGCAATCCTAAAGCAGCTTAACCCTGCAACAGGGGAAGTTCTTAAGGAAAATCCAGACTTTATCAAGAATGGAGATGCTGCTATAGTACAGATAAAACCTATACAGCCATTAGTGATCGAAAAGCAGAAAGACATACCGCAGATGTCAAGATTTGCAGTCAGAGATTCTGGCTCAACTGTTGCAGCTGGTATGTGCATCGACCTGGTGAAAAAAGAGATGTAATTTTTTCCTTTTTTATTATTATCATGGTGAACCAAGCTTATCATGAAGCAAACTTCAGGAAAACATTAAAATGCAGAAAGCAAGAATAAAACTAGCAAGTATCGATATCAATAAGATAAACGAAGTATGTAGCTCAATTAAAGACATTGCTGACAAAACTGGAGTTGAGATGAGAGGACCTATTCCTTTACCTACTAAAAAACTTAAAGTCACTACCAGAAGAGGTCCTGATGGTGGTGGAACTTCTACATGGGAAAGATATGAGATGAGAGTCCATAAAAGAGTTATTGATTTAGGTCTTGATGAAAGAGCATTAAGATTGGTCATGAGAGTTCCTATCCCTGAAGGACTGAATATTGAAATTGAAATGGTTGAGTAAGATTTCTAATTTTTCTTACATTATATTTAACCGATCGGATGTAATTATTAATCTTATATTATTATAGTTATCATTTTATAATAGTAAAAATAGTAATGCTTTTAAATGATTAGATAATTCTGAGAGGATGGATTTAGCTAAGATAATAGATGATGAACTGATAAGATTAGAAAAAGATATATCTCGCTCTAAAGAGTTTGGAATACATATTCCCTTAAAGGAAATACCTTCAGCAGAGCCAGATGCGAATAATAACATTCCTATTTTAAAGATAGATAGTGATAGATATACTCCTCATTTAGAAAAGCTTGAGAGAATCGTATCAACAATAGAACTAGATCCGGGAAAGATCAGGTTAAGAGCGAAAGTAGAAAAAGACAGAGAGTTTATCAAAGATAAGCTAGATGAAAGATATAATGTTTCGCAACGTGTTGTTGATGCCTTTATGGGAGCATATAATATAATATTAGCTGGTTTCTCTTCTTCAGTATCGAGTGAGATCTCTATGAGTTACATTGTTGCTGGAGCTGCTTTTGTTTGGGGAGTAACACGGGAAAAAGGTAGGACTATAACAATATCTAGAATGATAGGAATAGGCGCAATGAACTATAGTGTTGTTTACCCGTTGTACCTATTGGAAAAATATTATTCAGTTGTTAGTAAGAATGACATAGCTTATCTTCATGATATATCCAAAATGGGTGCATTGTTGACAATACCTGCTATCAGTATCGCAATTCCGTACATCGCTAAAAAGATAAGACAGAGCAGATCAGAGAAAAGAGAAGACAGACTAAGTGAAGTTGAGGGATATGTCCTGAACCTAAGAGACAGACTCAATAGGTTTTATACTGTATTAGACCATGTTGAAAATGTGCAAAAGTGGGATGGTGTTTGTAATAACGACCTGAATGAGTTTGAGGCTGCATGTGTAAATCATCTCGTAGGAAAAGGAAGTAAAAAGAAGATAGGGTATGCGCTCAAGAGGATATCATCTACAATCCAGAAGAGAAGGGATACGGCTGATAAAAACCAACATATCATAAAAGAGGCAAATGTTAGTGCAGTAGTGCATAAGCCAAGAGAGATGAAAACCAGAATAGAAGAAGGAGAAAGCATCAAGTATTGGCAATATACTCATGGAATAGTGATGGGATTGGGATTGGGCATGGAACTTGCAGATAGGATATCCAGGTCTGTTGAACCAAGTCAGATGGATAGGGTGATAGGTGCTATTCTTGGTGCTGTGCCTGAAAAAGATGCAGTAAATCTTTTCATGTCTAATCCTGGACTATTTTTCTTAAGAAATAGCCATTTAAATGAATATCTGAACATGTTATATGGTGTAATAGGAAAATCCAAAGCAAAATTTGGAGAGGGTAACTTACCGAAAAGATATATGGTAGACAAGAATCCGGTCTCATTTTCAACTATTGACGGTTTGAAAAGATTAGAACAAGACATAGAAAAAAAAGATAGGCCAATTGGTACAATAGATTATTCAAATATCAGAGGATATAAACATATGGAAGTAGTATATGCTATGCTGACAGGAGGATTTAGATTAGGCAGCTCAAAGCCCAGGATAGGTATGCAATATGGGTTTATAGGCCATATCCGAAAGTCTACTCAAAATAAAATTGGTGCATATGAGATGAAGCATTTTGATGATATGTTAGGTAGATTGATAAGGGACCGAGTTGTCTTAGAGGATAAGGACTATAAATCAGGTGATGGCGGAAGATTTGGTGGGTGTTATAGCGTCAATCCTCATTTGGATCAGATTAAAAATCCACAGCTAAGAGAATTTGTGGCTTCATTGATGTATAATGGGAGATAGATAAGAAACCTTTATAAATTTTGGATAAATTCTTTTTATTTAATGCCACGGTGGCACAACCCGGTACTGCGCAACCCTGGAAGCTTGTTTCAGGCAAATTAAGAAAGGTTGTTTCCTCACGGATCTCCCAGTTCAAATCTGGGCCGTGGCGTTTTATTTTAAAAAAATATTTAATGCTTAGTCACTAACACAAAAAGCTCAATTAAGCATCTGACTCAATAGATAATTTTTTAAATCCTTCTAATTTCTTGATCTTATTCGCCCCTATAGTGTAGACCGGTCAAGCATAAGGGCTTCTCGTGACTGATCAACAGTTAGAAAAAGCCTTTGACACGGGTTCGAATTGGTCGAAGTTCAATCTTCGCCATTGAAAGTCCCGTTGGGGGCACTCTTTTTTAATCTTAGCATAGCATACTCCAGTATTATCTTTGGAATATTTATGCCTGTAGCAGGCTCAAAACCTTCGAAACCTGGTGCAGAATTGACTTCGCAAATAAGATAACTATCACCATTAAAAAGTATGTCTACTCCGGCTATATCCAGACCTAAGAGATTAGCAGACTGTACTGCAAGCCATTCTATCTCTTTATTCATCTCGAAATAAGATGCATTTCCTCCTGCAGTAACATTAGCTTTGAACTTGCCCCGTTTAGCTGTCCTTAACATAGCACCATAAGGTTTGCCGCCTATAACAATTATCCTTAAATCTCTACCTTTGCTCGACTTGACAAATTCCTGCAGGATTATATTGACCTTTGAGTCTTTGGAAATTTCCATCAGATCCAGTGTGTCTTTTAATTTATGTTTTGTCTCACATAAGAAGACTCCTTTGCCGAATGAACCAGAAACTGTCTTCAGTATTATAGGAAAAGAAAATTCTTTCTTGATCAGGCCCATATCTACTGGAGATTTTGCCAACAGTGTTTTTGGTATATGTATATTGTGTAATGTCAAATATTGTAAAGTAGCAAGCTTATCTTTTGAAATATCTATGCTATCGCTGTTATTTAAGACCAATACCCCTAAATGATCTAAATGCCTTATCACCGCATGTGCAAAATATGTCGTCAATGATCCCATACGAGGTATAAGGCAATCGGGTAAGGTAATCTGTTGACCATTATAATAAACGCTTGACTTCCCTTCTTTTGTTGCAATTATATCGAAATCCTCTGGGTTTACTACATAACATTCAATCCCCATCTTCTTTGCTTCTTCTTTAAACCTAAGATTATTAGGTGAATCGCCGCTACCTTTCTTTACTAATAACCACACTTTCATTTCTTAGACTAAACAATAATTACTTTTAAACCTTTCCAATAATAGTTTAAAAATATCACTATAAAGAAAAGTTTAAATAAATACTATGTAAATAGTGTAGATATGAGGTGAGATTATGGCTATACTACAGATAAATGAGCTGACATTAGCAGTGATAATAGGTATGCTAGCTACTTTGGTCTATCTGATGAGAGTAGTTGTGAAGATGGATAGGAAGATCAGTAAGATTATGAAGCATCAAAATTTGAGTGAAAATGATATATAGGGTGATAATATGAATCTGACAAAAGATGAAAAGGAAACAATAAGATTTTTGATCGAAAAACAATTGAAGGAAGTAGAAAATGAAGAAGTATTAAGGGATGTTTCACCTAAATTCTTGGCAGCAGATGTCAAATATGATGAGTTCCTGAAGAATCTGCTCAAGAAGATCAAATGATAATATTAATAAAGAATTAGCTTATTCTTTTTTATTATGCCAGCGTCGCATAACCCGGTATTGCGGTCGCCTCGAATGGTGGAAGAGATTCCCTAAGAAAGCGACTGTCCTCGGACTTGCAGGTTCAAATCCTGCCGCTGGCGTAACCTTTATATAATACTTATCTGAGAATAAAGTTAGGTGATAAAATGGCATTTGTGTTGACAGAAGAAGAAAAACAGTTAGTAGCAGAAGGAAAATTAGATCCCGGACAGATAGAAGAACATAGAAAGATACATCCTATAAGGAGCATTGATCTGAACGAAGTTGATAAAGTAAAAGAAGAGATAAAAGAGACCAATATTAAGTATAGGGAAGCGATAAACAAAAACAAAGAATTGTATGATACATTGGTAAATAACAGGAAAGAGAAAGAAGAAGTAAGAAATAAGCTTGCCGAGTTAAGATTGAAGAAGAAGAAATTGCTTGGACTGACGCAATAATTCTAGAATAAATATGCCGGCGCGGAGACTTTCAAGAAACTGTGTTTGTTGAATGTATCAAACACAGTCTGATATTTGAACTCCGGACATCCACGTGCCTCAGCCAGTTATTGCGATAATCATCTCCCGAAGGATCATCGCTCAAACATATGAGCGTGGCGATCTAACCGGGCTGAACTACGCCGGCATATGAGCAAAAGAATTGACTAATTATTTAAAAATGTTGCTATTAGATAAACTTCTTTATTTTTTCTGCAAATTCATCTATCTCTTTTTCAGAATACCTTTTTGGTTTCCAATTTAAGCTAACGCCGTCATTAGAGAATCTGGGTATTATATGTATATGAAGATGCGGGACTAATTGGCCGGCTACTTTTTTGTTGTTTATCAGTATATTGAATCCCTCTGCCCCTAATGAAGAAGAGAGCGCCCTCTTGACCTTCTTTACCAATAACATGAGATCATTTACAACAACATCTGGTGCATCGAGCAGGGTTTCGTAATGTTCTTTTGGGATAACTAAAGCATGACCTTTATTTGCCGGCGCAATGTCAAGAAAAGAGAATATCTTATCATCCTCATAGATTTTAGCACAGGGTATATCTCCCTTGATAATTTTACAGAAAATGCAATCCATTTTAGTTTTATTCTAGCAACTTTGGAATCTCGCTCAAATATTTGACTTTCTCTTTATATTCTCTTCTTCCCCTTCTGTCTATCAAAACACTCCTTATCCCAGCTGCCTCAGCCGGCGCCATGTCTGATTGAAGACTATCGCCGACCATGATGACCTCCTCTTTTTTTAGCTTCAATTTTTTTAATAAATCATCAAAAAAGCCTTCATGTGTCTTTAATTTTCCAGTTTCATAACTCAATAAAACCTCATCAAAGTAGTTTTCTAACTGGAATTTCTCTAATATCTCCTTGACTGAGAAACAATCTGTGTTTGAGATTAAAATGAGCCTATAAGTTTCTTTAAGCTTATCTAATGTATTTTTGGTATCTGGATATGGTTTTGCAAAGAACTTATTCTTATTCCACATCCCTACTAATTTTTCTATCTTATCTTCAGTTGGCTCGACCTTGAATGCTTTGCACACTTCTGTAAATGCTGCTGTCAGACTTTCAAACTCTTTCAACATCATGGTCTCTTCGAATTTTTGTATATATTCTGAGAATTCTATGTCCAGATCCAAAATAAACCTGACTTGTTTTACTGGGGAAGGAAATACTCCATTTTCTACAATTGTCCCCCAAAAATCAAGTAATATTGCCTTTACCATTACCAATGGGCAATAATTAATTCTATATAAGGTTTTCCCTTTTAAAAAGAAAAGTGGACCGGCCGAGACTTTCAATGTTGAAAGTTTAGACTTTCTTCACATTTGAACTCGGGATCACCCGATTGCCAACCGGGCATTCTACCAGACTGAACTACCGGCCCATAAATTAATGAGATTAAGAAATAGTATTTAAAACTTTATTTTACAGCTAACTTTACATCGCCTTCTAGGATAGTCTTTCTTCCGCTATGATTAGCTATCTTGACTGCCCTTGTTGCAATCTCTTCTGCCATCTCAGTTATAATATCGGAAAAAGCTGCAGCTGCTTCGTCTGAAACTCTTGGTGCACCAGCACTTTGTAATATTTGAGCGCATGGCGCCTTAGGTATTATAGAAATGTTTCTTGCCATCATATCCCCTTAATAAAAAATCCCCTTAGTCTTTGTTGTAATGATTTTAGGGAAGAACTTGTTTATATAGTTTTCGGTTTAGGTAAAAAATCAAAGAATATAAAATTTATTAAGCTCTCTTTTCTGTAGGCAATACTACATCAGCTGGATTAGATATATATTGATCAGGTACACCAAACCTTGCTCCATTAGGAGTCATACCCCATACAATACACTTGTTGTCAAGAGTTTTTAATGTTGGAGCTACTACATTGGTTACATATAAAACTCTGCTAGGATTTTGGTCTTCCACTACTATAAAAGACGGATGAAACTTTCCCGATGGTGTTTCTCTTGTCCTTAAATCCATACCTATATGCTCTACTCCAAATCTGGATATGTTTAGATCACCATAAAATTCTGCCATCACTCTTAAACCAGTTTCATAAGATGAATTGTTAACCCTCATCAACTCCTCATAATCTCTTTCGTCATTATCCCATGTCCTCATCGGTCTTGATATGACATAATCAAATTCAGGTATGCCTTTATCTCCTTGGGGAGTTAAATCTACCTTTCCTCCGCCACCAACCATATTGACAGCAAGCTTAGGTATGCTTATTCCCTGCTGGCCTCTTTGATCTGCTATCAGATATTGGCCAACATTGATCGGAACTATCGATGCTGCAAGACCATCATTCTTATGACATATAAATACATAGTAAGGGTCTACTCCCATATAAGCTAAGTTTCTAAGTAAATGGCTCATCCTTTCATAGGTATCATTAATTCCTTTAAGCAGTACTGTTTGGTTCCTAATATTCAACCCATGCACTTTTGTCCGCCTTACTGCATCCTGCATATCATAAGTCAATTCTTCCGGTGCATTTGCATGAGTTACAACATAGATATTTGGGTTTGAAAGTTTAGCTAATCTTGAATGGCTAGCTATAATATCTAATTTCTCGTTTGTGATCGCATAAGGATTTGTCACAAATAGTCTTGATGCTATCCTTACTGACTCAACATGGCCTGCTTTGCTAATGGCCGATAAGATCTTATTAAGTTTTTCTGGAGAGATGGCCAGAGCATCGCCGCCTGTGACTAAGACTTCCCGAATATTTTCGTTCTGTAATATATATTCTAATCCAATATCCAAATTATTATTTTCTATCGGACCATCCATATCTCTGCCCCTTTGACAATGAGTACAGAACATAGCACAGATGGCACTTGAACTTGACATTAAAGCTACCCTATCCGGATATCTTTGATAGACAGCACCTATCGATCTTGAACCTTCACTCATCGGATCTTTGGCTCCTGCAGGGAATAGAAAATGTGCTGGCGTAGGTACTGATTGGAGAAATATCGCATTGACTGTGTCGCCGATCGAATTTCCCTGAGAATCAACATTTGTTGGGTTTTCACCCATCAAAGCAGCGTAATAAGGAGGTATCCGCATAGGTTTTCCCCTTTTTATCGCTTCACCTATTCCATTTTTTTGATTTTCTGTAAGGGATATGATCCTAGATAACCCATCAACATCTTTGATAGAATTACGCAGCTGCCATAGTGGGCTGCTCCATTTTTGTTGAGTAACCCCGAATAATTTCCAAGGCTCTTGTCTACTTTCATGATATTTCATTTTGTTTAACCAATAAATTTGATTATTTTAGTGATTTGTAAAACCAACTTCTCACTAAGCTATCTCCGTTTGGCAAAGGTGTTGTCTCTGAACTTAGTTCAGTAAATCCACATCTTCTTGCAACACCTGCTGCTGCCGGTCTTGACCTCATGAGAATGTATTGTTTATTATGCTGATTAGCTATATTTTCTCTTTCTTCTTGTAATAAGCTAGCTATGTGCACACCATATACACCTTTGCGATATGATTTAATAACAGCTAAACCCATATTAAGTGCGACGTGTGGCGTTAATGATCCTACCTCGGCATATCTTAAATAATCAGTATTGACTACACTCATTAATCCAGATTTTTCTATAGTTTCATCAGATGGATCCATGACTAATCTAGCCGAACCAACAAGCTTATCCTCATATCTGGCAAGCAAATATAAAACACCTTTATCTTGATCTTTTTCAGAAGAATAAGGTTCCAAACCAAAAGGTAATTTTAATATATTATTCAGAAGTATTCTCGACTCAGCTATGTCAGATTCATGAAACGGATCATTACATCCTGCGATTATGATTTCAACACATCCCCTATTGGTGCCTACTCTTTGTTCTAAATCATGCTCAGTTTGTCCCATTAATAACATATCTGTCCCCATTTTATTACCTCCTATTGTTGTATAATAAAAGAATAAGAATCTTTTTTAATATTTTTTTGTTAAAAAAGAAATATTTATATATAATAAGTAAAATTATACAAAAATATGGCTAAGAGTGGATTAACATCTACTGAAAGATCGATATTAAGGCAGCTCGAATCAGACGCGAGAATGCCTTTTTCTAGGATGTCTAAGAAGATACATAAGAGCCAGCAGAGGATATGTTATGCTGTAAATTCTATGATCAAAAAAGAGATCATAAATTCTTTTTATGCACTAGTTGATTACTCAAAACTGGATGTTGGCAGCTATAGGCTTTATTTCAAGGTATCTTATATGGGTAAGGGCCGCTTTGAAGAGTTGATAGACTATCTAAAAAAAGAACCCCATACATCCTGGATTGCGACCTGTGGTGGAAAATATGATCTGATATGCACATTTCTTGCATCAAATCCTTCTCAATTTAACAAGTCATTAAGAAGGATCATGGAGAAGTTTCCTCAACAGATAAGGGATTATACTGTGCTTACAACAATCGCCATAAGGGAGTTTGGCAGAAAATATCTTTATGGAGATATGACTAATTTTAATGAGAAGATCATAGGGGGGGATAGGCCTCCGGAAAAG
The DNA here is from genome assembly GCA_043826105.1 of Nanobdellota archaeon. Classification (GTDB taxonomy): domain Archaea; phylum Nanobdellota; class Nanobdellia; order Woesearchaeales; family DATDXC01; genus JBDRQV01. The sequence goes on from JBDRQV010000203.1 coordinate 10,438, forward strand.
ATTGATGAAATTGACATGAAGATATTAAACTATATGTCTGAAGATGCAAGAATAAGTGCTGTCAAGCTTGGAGAGATGCTCTCTTTAACGCCTAAGACAATCATCAAAAGGATAAATAACCTAACCAAAACAAGCATATTAAGGGGGTATAAGCCGTTGATAAATATAAGAAAAGCTGATTATGCTTCTAATATCATACTGATCAGATACCATAACATCTCCTCTGAATTAGAGGATAAATTTACTAATTATCTAAAAATGCACCCAAATGTTGTCAATATCATAAAAACATTGGGAGAGTGGGATATTGAGATCAAGGTAGAAACGCTTAACCATATTGAATTCAGGAAAATAGAGATGGAGATAAGAGAGGAATTTGCTCTAATAATAAAACATATTGAAAGCATACCGCTTTATAGATCATATAAATGTAATTTGTTTCCAAAATTTTTAATCGATAATTTAATAAATTAAGATAGGTTAATCTTTAAAATGAAACAGTTAATAAGAAAATTAGCATTGCAGAACGCAATCAGATATGAAGGTAAGGCTAATCCTGGTGCAGTTATAGGCCATATATTATCTAAAGATCCTTCTTTAAAAGAAAAAGCCAAAGAGATCACTACAGAGATAATGGAGATTATCAAAGAAGTCAATTCAATGTGTTTAGATGATCAGAAAAAAGAGCTTGAAAAATCAGCTCCAGAACTGTTAAAAGAAAAGAAAAAAGTTAAAGAAGAGAAAAAGTTAAAGCTAAAAAATGTAAAAGGCAGGGTTGTGATGCGCTTTGAGCCATCTCCGTCTGGTCCATTGCATATTGGCCATGCTTATGTATTGGGGCTAAATTCTGAGCTGGTCAAAGAATATGGGGGAAGATTGATATTGCGTATCGCTGATACAAACCCTGAGAAGATATATGAGCCTGCCTATAAACTGATCCCAGAAGATGCTAAGTGGGTCACAAAAGATAATGTGTCTGAAGTATTGGTACAGTCAGATAGATTAGATATATATTATAGGTATATGAAAAGATTATTAGAGATTGAAAAGGCTTATGTATGCACTTGCGACCCAGAATCTTTCAGAGGATTGATCAATGATAAGAAAGCCTGCCCGTGCAGGAGTTTACTGAAAGAAGAACAGATTTCAAGATGGGATAAGATGTTCAAAGGATATAAACAGGGAGAAGCTGTCGTAAGGATAAAGACAGATGTGCAGCATAAGAATCCTGCTATGAGGGATTTTCCTGTATTTAGGATCAATGAGAGCAAACATCCAAGGCAAGGCAAAAAATACAGGGTGTGGCCATTGATGAACATGGCAGTAACTGTAGATGATATTGAATCTGGCGTTACCCACATAATCAGGGCAAAAGATCATTATGATAATGCTCTTCGTCAGAAATTTATCTATGAATATTTGGACAAGAAGTTTCCTGAAACGATATTTGTAGGCAGGATCAATTTTGAAGGTATGCCTGTTAGCTGTTCTAAAACAAGGCCTAAGATTGAAGACGGCACTTATTCGGGATGGGACGATATCAGATTGCCATTTTTGATGGCTTTAAAACGTCGTGGCTATCAGCCAGAAGCCTTAATGAAATATGCTGTCGATGTAGGGATTACCCTGACTGATAAGACAGTAGCTATCGATGAGTTCTTTAAGAACATAAATGCTTTTAATAAGGAAGTTATTGATGCTGAATCTTTTCGTTATTTCTTTATCTGGAATCCAAAAAAGATAACTATCGAAGGTGCTCCTTCACAAGAGATTGAACTTGATCTGCATCCTGACAATAAGAAAGGTGGAAGAAAGTTTAAAGTGAAAGATGTATTTTATGTTACTGAGGATGATTATACAAATCTTAAAGATGGTAATCTATATAGGTTGATGGATTGTTTAAATTTTGTCAAAAAAGGAAACAAGCTTGTGTTTGATTCTTTGGATTATGATAAGTTCAAAGAGAAAGGAAAAGGGATAATACATTGGTTAGCTGAGGAAAATATTAAAATTAATGTCAGGATGCCTGACAATAAGATTATCGAAGGATTAGCTGAGAAAGGTATTGATAAAGTCAAAGTAGGTAAGGTTGTACAGTTAGAAAGATTAGGATTTTGCAGAAAAGACAAAGATAAAGACTTCTGGTTTGGGCATAAGTGAGTTATTTTTTAGATTTTAGCTTATTGATTAATAAACCGATTAAGATACCTATTGAAAGATATATCCCCGTAGTTAGTAAGAAAGACAGAAAGGGGGCATAATAATTAAAAAACAAACTTGCCATATCTGGATTAAAAGAAGAATGTAAGCGGATAGTCATCTTGTCTAATACATTACAATAAACAGGTCTGACATAATCTATCCTTTCAACATATAAACATTTGATTTCTGAAATAAAAAATAATAAACAGCCTATTATTGAGAAGATCATTCCCAGCCTAAAATTTAATATGCTCCAAAGTTTTTTTGGTTTCATGCTTTGCAATCCTTCGGACATAGCTTTTTATCTGCTTTCTCCTTAGCGTCACAGATGCCATCACCACACTTGCTGGTTGATGGTTGTGGTGCTGGTGTAGTGCAAAATCCAGTATCTAAACATGTTTCAGGACTGCAACGAGAATCTAAAAATTGACAATAGCATTCCCCTGAAGTTCCACTACATTGCCCCCTTGCGCAGTCATTAATATAACAATTGTTAACTCCAAGCGCGCAATCATTTCCTCCAAGATAATTGCATGCTTGAGAACATTGAGCATGTGAAACACAACCTTCATAACAATAACATTCTCGAGTAGCTGTATTACAAACCCCTGTACCTTCCACTTCCCCGCATACACCTGTACAATGGGCATTTACAGCGCAATTCATTATTGGTGATCCATCAGGGACTATTGACTGGCCTGTAACTGCTGCAGTATTTATGTAATTATTTCCAACAGTATGATAAAGAGAAGTATCCTCTGGGTGACCAGCTTTTACAACAATCCTATTAGCTGTAACTCCATTAGTGATACCTTGGGTTCCACCGACACCCCACTTCCAATCCTTATAGGTGCAATAATTCTGAGTTACACTTACAGTTTTCCAATTAGTAATCCGGGTATTCCAATTTCCGTTTAAATTAGTTTTTAACAGAAAGTCATAATATTCTACATGTACCTTATTTGTCTCTAATCTTGGTTCTGAATCGCAGTCATAAAAATATTCCTGATGTAAAAACATGGGGCGTATTTTGTATAGATGATTACCATAAGCCTCAGGAACATAGTATGTTCCAATAGGGTAACGAGTCCCTTTAATGATTACTGCAACATTCCAACCCCAATATCTTCCATTTAAGGTTTCATCCTGGCAATTAAGATTCTTCCTTAATCCAGTTCCTGGATTAATGGTTATTGTATTATCCCTTACAATCTCCCACCGAATTGTAGGAGGGTTAGTTTCATCAGGAGTTACTGCGCTATAATCATTATAGATATTTAGCCCTAAAAGATTTATCCCGTCTATATTTTCATAAAATCTCTTAAATCCGGGAAAATTAGTATCTGCAGAATCTGCCAACTTTATGCCAACAGGAAGTGTATTACTACCCTGGACAGAAAAATACAACCCCAATCCGGATCTACCTAGATTTATAGGGGATCCACAAGCACCATCACTATAATAATCCTTTAATCCATTCTGTAAACTCGCACAGAGATTCACAGTTCCGCTAGTACCTTGCAAAGTCACACAATTAAAATTCATTCTAAACCATGATGCAGCTGAATCAAATTCATAAATATCTG
>JBDRQV010000204.1:0-3958 GCA_043826105.1 Nanobdellota archaeon
CTTATATTGACACTAATCTATATCTCTATCAGTTTTTACGACATGATTGATATATACAAAACAGGACAATTGTCTGACCTGATCCAGGAACTAAGATCTTTCAAAGGAGTATTGTTATTTATGGCAATCTATGCTATAAGGCCTTTATTTGTAATACTGCCTGCAACGCCGATGGTTCTTGCTGCAGGAGCGATATATGGCATATTATGGGGTACGATCATCGTAGTTTTCAGCGCATTGCTTTCAGGCACAATAGGTTTTTTCATGGCTCGTTTCCTGGGCCAACACATTGTAGATAAGATCAAGCACAAAAGATTTGGAAAGATCAAATCCAGGATAGAGAAAGGAAGATGGGCAACAGTAATCTCACTAAATTTTATAGGCATTTCATGGGATTTTGTCAGTATAGCATCAGGACTATCAAAGATAGATTACAAAGACTACTTATTAGCGATATGTATCAGCTCACCAATATTAGCATTTGTAAGTGTCTATTTCGGAAATGCATTATTCTCAATGATCACAACAGGAAACATATTTCAGATTAAGACATTAGTAGCCATATCATTAGTCATGGCAGGCATATTCCTACCCCACTTAATCAAGAGAAAATCAGAAAAAAAGCCATAAACTAAACATTTAAATAACAAATCGGCTACCCTTTTTCTATGATTTCAAAAGAGGATATACTATTTCCACATTCTGAGATTAGAAATGTTCAAGATGAGCTTATCAAGGAAGTCTTAACATCAATAGAGAACAAACAGCACCTTATAGCTCATGCCCCCACAGGTTTGGGCAAGACAGCAGCTAGTGTTCCGATAGCATTAAGTTATGCATTAAAGAACAACAAGACTGTTTTCTTTCTTACATCAAGACATACTCAGCATAAGATTGTTATAGATACGTTAAAACAGATCAAAAAAGAATATAACATCTCTTTGATAGCAACAGATATCATCGGAAAAAAATGGATGTGCATCCAGCCAGGCATAGAGATCCTTTATTCAGGTGAGTTTGCAGATTATTGTAAGAAATTAAAGGAAGATAACAAATGTGATTTCTATAAGAATACAAAAAAGAACAACAAACTGACGAACAAAGCTCAGGAAGTTTATGAAGAGCTAAAAAAATCATCCCCTTCCCATACTGAAGAATTGATCAGGATCTGCGAACAGGAAAAAATATGCCCTTATGAATTAGCAGCCCTATTGACAAAGGAATCTAAGGTTATTGTTGCAGACTACAACCATGTTTTTGATCCTGCGATCAAAGACAGTTTTTTCTTAAGGGCAGGAAAAGAGATTGAAGATTCGATAATAATAGTTGATGAGGCTCATAATCTTCCTAAACGGGCCAGAGAGAACCTGACGATAAGATTGACAAATGTAATCCTGAAAAGAGCTATAAAAGAAGCTGCAAAATATGGATTTTAAGAAGACAGAGATAAGGTAGAGCACATATTTAATATTCTGGAAGAGATGAGTGATGGCTTGGATGACAGGAATCAGGAAAAATTAGTTACCAAAGATGATTTTATCAATAGGATAAAGAGGGCATATGATTATGATGAACTGATCACATCATTGGCTTTTGCAGGAGAAGAGATCCGAGGCAAACAAAAGAAAAGCAATATGGCAACAGTCGCTTTTTTCTTAGAATTCTGGCCAGAAGAAGCAGAAGGGTTTGCAAGGATAATATCTAAGAGGTACGGTGCTAAAGAGCTCATAACTGAGTTGTCAAACCGTTGTTTAGATCCATCACATATCACAAAAGATGTCATCAATAACTGTCACAACTTGATATTGATGAGCGGCACCTTGACACCTACATTTATGTATAAGGATATATTGGGTTTTGATGATGCCAAAGAAGTTGAATTTAAGAATCCATTTCCAGAAAAAAATAGGTTAAGCCTTATAATTCCAGAAACATCTACCAAATACGCAAGAAGGAATAAAGATGAATACCAAAAGATAGCCGCCAAGATAGAAGAGATTACAGATAATATCCCGGGAAACGTCATTGTATTCTTCCCAAGTTATTTCCTAAGAAACAATGTATATGCTTTTATGGACAAGAACAAGAAAAGGATATTGCTGGAGAAAAGCGGAATGACCAAAGAAGAGAAGAATGATATGCTGGACCAATTCAAGGGCCATAAAGATGATGGCGCCATCTTGATGGCAGCAACAGCAGGAAGCTTTGGAGAAGGCGTTGACCTTCCAGGAGATTACCTCAAAGGGGTCATTATTGTAGGGTTGCCATTAGAAAAGCCAACATTAGAGATCAAGGAACTGATATCTTATTATGATAGAAAATTTAGCAGGGGCTGGGAATACGGATATGTATATCCAGCTATAATCAAAGTTCTGCAAAATGCAGGAAGATGCATAAGGAGTGAGAATGACAAAGGGGTTATTGTATTTCTAGACGAGAGATATTCATGGGATTCTTATTACAAATGCTTTCCTTTAGATTATAACGTAAAGATTTCCAAGCTTTACGAGAAGAAGATCAAAGAGTTCTTTACTTAATTTTAAAAAGTGATAATGATTCTCTAAGCATATGTCAATAGCCTTAGTTTACCATATAAATCTTGAATCAACATGTTTACCCTTAGACAGGTTAAGGGATTATATAGGCCATATCGGTGAACTTGTTGATCAGATAAGTGTTCCGGTTAATCTTACAGCTGCTGCACAAGATTGGTTATTTATGCATGAAGTAAGACCAGATATTCTTGAATCCATCAAAAGTAACGATTTAATCAATATTCTGGACAGTACATTTAGTCATGCCTTGCCCTCCATGTTCCAAAATTATAGGCAGATGATGGCAGATATAGGTAAAATGGCACATAAAGATATATTCGGACAAAATTCAGATATTTTCTTTTTTCCTGAATTTGATGTTACATGCTGGAGTCCAGATTTATTAGGCGGGTACAGATCAACTATTACAAACCATGAACCAGGCACAGAATATTTTGTAGATATGAGAAAAGTAGATATTCCTGTAGAATGTTTATTCTTTGCAGATGCAGAGGATGGATCATTTCCAATGTTAAACTTTAAAAGACAGATAATATCTGGTGAATTGTCAACTTATGAACACATGCATTTATTTTTTCAAGAAAAGATGCACGAAAAGACATTAGTTAATCATCTTAGATTTATTGATCTTGGACAAGATACTATCCAAACATTTGTCTGGGATTTTGAGGTGCCTTACCTTAACATGCTTTATAGTAAAGATGGATCACACACTTTCCCAAGATCAGATTTGTGGAAAAGATATATGGATCGTCTGAGTAAGCACCCAGACTTATTCGTTTATCTTGATTGGAAAACAATATCCCCTTATTTTAAAGATCAGGACCCAAGATATTTTAAAGGTAGGGATCTATCAAAATGGGTTAATAAAAATTCAGAACCATTGATCAGAGAGGTAAGCTCCTTATTGCCCTATGATGATTACTCTACTCTACTTTTATTGAACCTTATGGGATCAGATTGTTTTACAATTCCCGGACGAGAAGCATTAGAGCAACCAGTAAAGAGATATGAATCTACAAACGATAGAGTTGTAAATATAGATGGATGTACACTCACAATCTCACATGGTAATTTTGTTGAAGTAGGGAAAGTTCAGATAGCACCAGATAGATCGAGATTGGATAGGTTTTATGATAAGATTAAGGTATTTAAAGAGGGGCAAAAATTGGGACAAAGCGATGATTTCTATCTTAAAAATCTTCACAATGTTCTGGAAAGAGCAACACGCTATTTACGATAAACTAATATTCCCCAACTTTACGAGAAGAAGATCAAAGAGTTCTTTGGAATTTGATTAGTTAATAAATATATTTATCTAATATATCAGATTAATTTTTGTTCCAGTGATCATTTTTTTAATAAATATATTTCAGCAGTATTTCCATGCGTACCTTCTGTTT
>JBDRQV010000205.1:0-8492 GCA_043826105.1 Nanobdellota archaeon
ATTGAGACAAGATCCAAAAAGCAGAGTAGCTATTGAATGTCTGACAACTACTGGAACAGTCATGATCGCTGGTGAAGTAACTACAAATGGTTGGGCAAATGCACAAAAGATAGCAAGAGAGACATTAAAAGATATAGGTTATACCAATCCTGAATTTGGAATTGATAATGAGGATGCTGGTGTTTGGGTATGTATCCATGGTCAAAGCCCTGATATTTCTCAAGGTGTAACAGAAGGACAAGGAGAAGACAAAGACCAGGGAGCTGGTGATCAGGGAATGATGTATGGTTATGCTTCTGATGAGACAGAAGAATTGATGCCTATGCCAATAATGCTGGCACATAAATTAACAATGCGTCTAGCTTATGTTAGAAAAGAAGGAGTTATAAAAAATATCGGACCAGATGGGAAATCCCAGGTTACTGTATTATATGAAGATGATAAACCGATTAAAGTAACAGACATAGTCATAGCTCAGCAACATACAGATGACAGTTCTGAAGAAGAATTAAGGCAAAACATAATAGAACACGTTATAAAACCTATCTGTAAAGACTACATGGATGATAGTACAAAAATACATATCAATGCTACAGGAAGATTTGTAGTTGGTGGTCCTGAAGGAGATACCGGCGTAACAGGAAGGAAGATCATAGTAGATACATATGGTGGAGTCGGAAGACACGGGGGAGGAGCTTTCTCAGGAAAAGATCCCTCAAAAGTTGACAGGTCTGGAGCATATATGGGCAGATATGTCGCAAAGAACGTTGTTGCATCTGGACTAGCTAAAAGATGTGAAGTACAACTAAGCTATGCTATCGGAGTTGCCCAGCCAACAAATGTCAATGTTCAATGCTTTGGTACAAATACTGTTCCAGAAGAAAATATCCAGGAAGCTGTTAAGAAAGTTTTTGATCTAAGGCCAAAAGCAATTATAGAAACTTTGAACTTATTAAGGCCTATCTACAAGAAAACAGCAGCTTATGGCCATTTCGGAAGGAATGATCCTGATTTTACATGGGAGAAGACAGATAAGGCTGAAGCATTGAAGAAAGCTTGTGAATAAATTATTTTTTTCTTACTTTTTCTAGAAACAATTATAAAATAAAACCTTTTTCTGGTAATAAAATGGAAATAAACGGAAAACATTACAGGACAGTATGGATGGATGGCAATATTGTTAAATTGATAGACCAGCCTAAACTACCACATGAATTTCAGATATACAAATGTGTTGATTACAAAGAAACAGCTCACGCTATAAAAAATATGGTTACAAGAGGAGCAGGTGCAATAGGTGCAACAGCAGGCTATGCAATGGCTCAGGCTTTCTTAGCTAAAGAAAACATAGAAGAAGCTGCAAATTACATCAGATCAATGAGACCAACAGCCCAAAACCTGTTCTATGCAGTAAACAAAGTTCAAAAAGCTCAATCTAAAGAAGAAGCTGTGAAGATTGCAAATGAGATAGCAGATGAAGATGCATCTTTTTGCGAAATGATAGGTAAACATGGTGAAAAACTAATCCAAGATAATTTTAAGATCCTAACCCACTGCAATGCTGGTTGGCTGGCTTTTGTTGATTGGGGTAGCGCATTAAGCCCAGTATACCAAGCTAAGAGAAACAACAAAAACATATTTGTATTTGCAGATGAAACAAGACCCAGATGTCAAGGTTCTAGACTAACAGCTTTTGAACTACAAGGAGAAGGTATTCCTTATTCTATTATAGCTGATAATGCTGCTGGCTATTATATGAAAAAAGGAGAAGTAGATATGGTTATTGTTGGTTCAGACAGGATTGCAGCAAACGGAGATGTTGCAAACAAGATCGGAACCTATGAAAAAGCAGTTCTTGCAAAAGAAAATAATATTCCATTCTATGTTGCAGCTCCTTCAACAACAATTGACTTTGAATGTCCAAGTGGAGATCACATCCCAATAGAAGAAAGAGACGAAGAAGAAGTCCTGAAAATGTTTGGTGCAGATGAAACTGGTAAAATCTTAAAGATTTCAATCTCACCAAAAGGATCTCATGCAAAAAATCCTGCCTTTGATGTAACACCTGCTAGATATATAACTGGGATAATCACTGAAAAAGGTATCTTTAAGCCTGAAGAGTTAGGTAAGATAAAAGAATGAGATTAACTAGCATCAGAAACTATGTAAAAAACCATATGATTCTGTACTCGATAGGAATTCTGTTAAAAGCATCTGTGGCATATGCCGGAGATAATATCGAAAGCCGTGCTGATAATTGTGATTGTTCATTTCGTGTAGCAAAAGCCAGCATGACCAGATTAGGTTATCAGATATCAATAGGGGCATTAGAGCTTGCGATCCAAAAAGTAAATGATCATACTGCACCTGAATCAATATTAGATGATCTTGAAAAGAACATGTTTGCATGGCAAGATGATTACTTAAAAGAGATAGACAAAGTAAGAGAATGTAACTGTACTTTTACCTCAGAACCTGGCCAATACTCTGAAACAACCCAATAAGAAAAGCTTTTATATTGAAATACAATTCTTTAACCAAATCAAGGAGGTACTCAAAAATGGATTGGGGAATGAAGAACAGATTATCAAAAATAATTAATCCAAAAACAGGAAAAGTAGTTATGTTAGCAGTAGACCATGGTTATTTTCAAGGACCTACAACAGGCCTTAGGGACCTAGGCAAAACAGTTAATCCATTATTACCATATGCTGATGCATTGATGATCACAAGAGGTGCGCTTAGAAACTGGATTTCTCCAGAAATTGACATCCCCATTGTATTGAGGATGTCTGGCGGACAAAGTATACTTAAAGAATTATCAAATGAGACATTGACTGTTTCAGTCGAAGATGCTATAAAGATAAATGCTACTGCTATAACATGCTCTGTCTTTGTTGGATCAGAATATGAAAAAGAGACAATTGAAAACCTATCATTATTGGTTGATGAAGGAGAAAAATACGGGATCCCTGTTCTTGCTGTGACAGCTGTTGGAAAAGATATGGTAAGAGATGAAAGATATTTAGGATTAGCTTCCAGGATATGTGTTGAGATGGGAGCACACATGGTCAAAACATACAATTGTGAAGGCTTTGAAAATGTTGTCAAAGCTTGCGGAAAAATTCCAGTTGTGATGGCAGGCGGAAAAAAGATCGATGAAAAAGAAGCCTTAGCTATGGCAAAGAATGTCATAGACAAAGGCGCTGCAGGCGTTGATATGGGCAGAAATATATTTCAGTCAGACAAGCCGATAGGTATGATAAAAGCAGTAAGAGCTGTTGTCCACGAAGGAAAAACAGTTGACGAAGCTTATGATATATATAAGAAAGGGAAATGATTGGTTAATTCCAATTTACTTCCATTATATCTCCATCAAAACCATGCTTAGCAGGAAACGGAAAGAGATGAGATAATTTTTCTATATCTCCAAAGTCATGGCTCAGATTTAAAGAGGTTAGATCTGCTGGTTTCTTTCTTACAAGAACGCTTATGTTATATCCATATTGCTTAACTCTTGCTTCAGAGCAGTCAAAACCAGCCATCACTAGATTATATAATAAAATGCCTGCATTCCATATGCTTAAATGCCCACCAACCACATCTGGTTTTCTCGGAGGAACTGTTACAGCTAATATTCCTTCTTCTTTTAGATCGGTGAACACTTTCCTTAAGAATAGATTAACATTCAATTGATGCTCAAGCACATGAGCACACCAGATAGCATCATACTGACAAGGAAAACTCGCATCCATATAGTCCCCTTCAAACCCCAAAACATGATTTGATCTCTTATAATATCCTGATTTGCCAAAATCACAGGTTGTTACGTTCTTCCCATGTTCCCTTAGATAATTAGCATGTAATCCTTCACCTGCACCAATATCTAAAATAGTTTCAAACTGATATTCCTTAATTAATTTCTCCAAAGTATGGAATGCCCTTATAGGTTCATGATCTTTAGTATGCTGTCTAGCTGCAGATTCATAAGTCCCCAATACAGCTACCGGATTATATTTAGGAGTGCCCATCTTGATAATGATTGGGATTAATTTAAGCAATATAAACCTACTGCTTTTTATCTTCTGATTAGAAAAGTATAAATAAAGATACTATTTACTGACAAAAATGAAAACAGCTGTCTACTTCAAAAATAATGACATCAGGATAGAAGAACAACCTAAACCAGAGATAAAAGAAGGTGAAATCCTGATCAAAGTTAAAGCATCGGGTATTTGCGGTACAGATGTTATGGAATGGTATAGGATAAAAAAAGCCCCAAGAGTTCTAGGTCATGAGATAACAGGTATTGTTGAAGAATCTAAAAATAATAAATTCAAAGTCGGAAACAAAGTCTTTGTATCTCATCATGTCCCATGTAATGAATGTAAATATTGCAAAGCAGAAAACCATACTGCTTGCGAAACACTACACAAAGGGAATTATGACCCGGGTGGCTTCTCAGAATTTGTAAGAGTTCCTAAGATCAACGTAGAAAGCGGAACTTACCTGTTAAATTCATTAACTTTTGAAGAAGGGACCATGATAGAGCCTTTGGCTTGTGTCATAAGAGGCCAAAGACTGATCAACATAAAAAAAGACGAAACAGTTCTCATATTAGGAAGTGGAATTTCAGGATTATTAAACATCCAGTTGGCAAAACTAAAAGGAGCTAAAGTGATCGCAACAGATATCGATGATTACAGGCTAAAAAAAGCAAAAGAATATGGGGCAGAAGCGATAAATGCCAAACAAGAACTGAATCTTAAAGCTGGAAAGATAATAATCTGTACAGGAGCAAAACAAGCTGTAGATCAAGCATTCAATTGTATAGATAAAGCTGGAAAGATACTTTTCTTTGCAATTCCAAAGAATAATGTTGAAGTCCCAATAGTTGATTTCTGGAGAAATGAATTGACTATTACTTCAAGTTATGGTGCTGCACCTATTGATCTAGAAGAATCCATAACATTGATAAAAGATAAAAAGATAGATGTTAAAAACTTAATAACACATAAGCTCCCATTAATTGATATTCAAAAAGGTTTTAAGTTGGTTGCAGAAGCAAAAGAAAGCTTAAAAGTGATATTGGTGATGTAAATGATAGATTTGATGAGATTGATCGGAATAGCTGGTTTGATCCTGATAATTATCGGAATCATGGTAAAAGACAGAAAGACAAGAGATTACCTTTATATTCCAGGTGGAATCTGTTTAACAATATATAGCATAAATCTTAAAGATACAATATTCATAATTTTACAGGTTGTTTTTACGATTGTAGCAATATATGATCTGTTCAAATTATTAAAAAAGAGATGATTACTTCTTTCCTGATTTTTTCTTCTTACCTTTAGCAGGCAAGTCTGCCAGACCATCAACTATCATCATATAATCCACCATATCAGAGACCATATGGATAAGTATACCTTTAGTAGCATAAAATCTTCCATTCCCCTTAAGAGGAATCTCTTTGCCTGCCCTAGCTTGTTCCACTGCCTTACTAACATAATCTTCATCCTGTTTAGTCCATTTATCCTGATGAGAATAAGTTAAGTAATGACCTATTGCCTGGCCACTTATTATGATATCAGAAAGCTCAGCATATGCTGGTCCATTTCTTGAAGGATTTAAAAGTGTGGGGCTCAAACCCCCATTATCCCTTTTCATTGCATTATAATCTTGAGAAAAATCAGCAGCTGCACCATAACCAAAAAATGTAGCCATTGCTTCAGCAGGCACTCTAGACCCTTCCATTATCAAAGCAGCGCCAATATGTATTTCCAAATTACATTTGGGTATTAAATCACTCATAAAAAGAGAGAAATCAAAAGTATTTTATAAATCTTTTCTCCTTTGTAGTAGTCACTCTCCCTCAAACTCAACTAATGCAAATACTTTATAGCCTGCAGATTCTAACTTCTTTCTGCCGCCAACCTCTGGCAGATCGACTATAAAAGCTGTCTCAACTATCTTTCCGCCCAATTTCCCTATAAGCTGAGCAGCAGCCAAACCTGTGCCGCCAGTAGCCAAAAGGTCATCTACCAACAAAACATTCTGGCCTTCTTTAATAGCATCTGTATGTATCTCGATAGTATCTGTCCCATACTCTAGATCATATGTTATAGATTCAGTCTTAAAAGGCAATTTACCCTTTTTCCTTAATGGAACAAAACCAACACCTAACTCATGAGCTAGAACCCCGCCCAAAATAAATCCTCTTGCCTCGATTCCAGCTATAACATCTATCTTAGAATCTTTATATCTTTCTTTAAACTCCTTGACTACATCCTTCAATCCTTCAGCATCCTGTAATAATGTTGTTATATCCCTAAACATTATCCCTTCTTTAGGAAAATGAGGTATTGTCCTTATCTTCTTTTTTATATGTTCCATCTTATTCACCCTCTATATTTGGTATAGTATTGACTAATAACTCTGTAACTTTACTGACATTGGCCTTAAACACTTCCAGAATAGCATCCCATGTGACTGGTTCTTCCTCTACTTTCCAGCAATCATAATCAGTTGACATTGCAACGGCAGCATAAGGTATCCCCAATTCATTAGCCAATATGCATTCAGGAGCAACACTCATATTGACAACATCAGCTCCCCACTGCCTAAACATCTCGCTTTCAGCCCTTGTTGAAAACCTTGGCCCCTCGATTGTTATGACAGTTCCTTTTTCATGGCAAAATAATTTCAGTTCATTGCATGTTTTTATCAAAATACCCCTAAGTTCAGAAGAAAATGGTTCTGCCATACCAGTATGTTTTGCATTTCCTGGTTCAAATTTTTCATGAAACGTGATCTGCCTATGCCTTGTAAAATCAATAAACTGGTCTAATATCACTAGATGTCCCCTACCTATTTCTTCTCTCAAAGAACCGCATGCTGTTGTAGCCAAAATATGTGTACATCCTTGTTTCTTAAGGGCATATATATTAGCCCTAAAATTGACTTGAGTAGGCGGAATTGTATGTTCTCTGCCATGTCTTGCTATTAATATAACCTCAACTCCCTTTATCTTGCCAACTTTTAATAATGATGTAGGCTTACCATAAGGCGTATCTACTTCTACATCTTTAACATTTTCTAAAATACTAGGATCATCTAATCCAGAACCACCTATTATTCCAATCTTAACCATTTTTTATCCCCCTTACTAATTTTAAGGATAAAGGAATATGCAGATTATTTAAATATTTTTATTTAAATGGACTTTAATTTTCAGCAAGTGGGTTTATAAAAATATATCTATCCGATCTCCTATTAGTAAGAAATAAACAAACATACTATAAACTTATATTTAAAAAACAATAACATTTATAAATAAGGCTATAATTCTACTATTCAAGTTACTGAGTGTAACTGTTCTAATGCCGGAAGGCATGAGGGTGTAACAAATGTCAATGTATGATGTCGATTCAAGTGAACTGATAAAAAAGTTAGCTGAAGAATTAAAAAAAATTGAATCTATTAAACCTCCAGTATGGGCAGGTATTGTCAAGACTGGAATCCACAAAGAAAGGCCACCATTAGATAAAGGGTGGTGGTATATCAGAGCAGCTTCTATTCTAAGATTTGTCAATATAAGGGGACCGATCGGCGTCCATAAATTAAGGATTAAATATGGCGGCAAGAAGAATAGGGGAGTTGCTGCAGAACATTTCTATAAGGCTTCTGGAAATATTATCAGAAAGATATTACAGCAGCTTGAAAAAGCTGAACTTATAAAACAAGATAAGATTGGAGTTCATAAAGGAAGAGTTGTAACTCCAGCAGGAATTAAGCTGCTTGACTCTGCTGCTAAATCAATATTAAAATCAAAACCAGCTCCTAAAAAACAAGGAGTTGTTGAAGAGATAAAAGAAGAAAAGAAAGAATTACAAAAGATAAATGACGGCGTTCCTCAGGTTAAGAAAGAACAGACTAAAGAGATTGTAGAGAAGAAAGAAATACAAAAAGAACCTAAGAAAGAGGAAAAACAATCATAATTAAAAATGGACGAGCTTGAGGCATTAAAGAGAAAAAGATTAGCAGAACTGCAAAAACAACAAGAAACATTTAACCAACAAGCAGAAGAACAAAACCAGATGCAACAACAGATCGAACAGCTTGAATCTGTTGTCAAGCAGATCATGTCCAAAGAGGCTTTGATACGGTATGGGAATATCAAAGCAGCACATCCAGAAAAGACAGTTCAGGTGCTGGTTGTAATAGGGCAGCTATTACAACAAGGAAAAATAAGGTCAATAACCGACAGTCAATTGAAAGATATATTAACACAATTAGCACCTGAAAAAAAAGACTTCAAGATCAAACGCATATAAAAAATGGCAAGAAATGTACATCCAAGCAGAAAGAGAAGATTGACTAAATTAGGAACACAGACAAGATGGGCTCCTTATTGGACTGTATTTAAAAAATATGGTAAAGGCAGAAAAGTCCATCCAGGTAGGCATACTACTGTAAAAAGATCTTGGAGA
>JBDRQV010000206.1:0-3570 GCA_043826105.1 Nanobdellota archaeon
AAGCAGAACCTGAAGGCTAAAGGGATAATAGATAAGTATGAGATCATACTGAACTATAAAAAGATAAACATCAATTGTTTTGTATTGGCTTTGGTAAAGATAATGCCAAAAGCATTTAGAAGATATGAAAAAGGGATAGGGGAGATATTGTCTAATTCCAATATAATATCTTTGATCAATGTTCCCCAGACAAGCATCACCCATATAATCCTATTTGGATTTAAAGATATAGATGAATATGATTCTTTCTTCAGATATCTACAGGCAAAACTGCCCGGACTTCTTGAGATAAAAGAGTCGTATGTTTTTTCAAATGAAAGCTTTCTGAAAAATTCGTCAGCTGACTTATTTTTAAAAGCGATAAAAGAGTTTGGCGATAAAAGGACCAATAAGCCAGAACTGCCAGAGATAGACCAAACTAGAAAAAATAAAAGATGAAGAAAGAAGATAAGATGAAAACTTATTTTGTGGTTACGGGAGTTGTAAAAAATAAAGATAGATTTCTGATCCTGAAAAAAGCTCCGGATGATAGGAATTACCCAAACAGATGGAGTTTTTGCTCTGGTTTTGTCAAAGAATTTGAGGCTGCTGAAGATTCTTGCTTAAGGGAGATAAAAGAAGAGACAGGATTGGATGCAAAGATAGTGAAGACAGGTAATATAATAGAAGCGATAGATAAAAAAAGAAAAATAAAGTGGGTTGTGGCTGTTTATTTGTGCTTAGCAAACAATAAAAAAGTTAAGTTATGTCATGAAAATATTGAATATAAATGGGTCAGTGCAAAGGAGTTTGATGATTACAATTTTGTTCCTGGCCTAAGCAAAGATTTAAAAAGTTTAGGACTGATGGAGTAGGATATGAAAATACAGATGATTAAACATAAGCCACTGATAGCAGGCATAATCACAGCTATACTACTAATTATAGTACTGATCTATAAGTTTGACCTTGCTATGATCTTTGTAGATGCTGAAAAAACAAAAGCATTTGTACAGGGTTTTGGCATTTGGGGACCTGCAGTATTGGTATTATTGGTATGTATTGCGGTAGTTATATTTATATTTCCCAGTCTTGTATTGGTGGTAGCCAGTGGTTATCTATATGGTCCATTTGTTGCGACCGTCTGTTGTATAATCGGCCTGATGATAGGGTCATGCATATTATTTTATCTTAGCAAGAGATATGGGAGAAAATTTGTTGAAAATCATGTCCATAAAAAGGATCTGCAACACTTTGATATATTTTTTAAGAAGAATGGAACAGTTGCATTGTTCTTATCAAGATTAACCCCTTTGATGCCGAATGATATGGTTAACCTAGCTTCTGGATTGACAGATATTTCATTTAGAGATTTCTTTATTGCAACATTTGTGGGCTATATTCCTGAAACAATAATCTACACTATGTTAGGTGAGCAGCTATTAACCGGAAAAGTAAATCCGGGACTTTTATTCCTAAGTGCTATAATAATAATATTCTTTATCATCTATTTGTTCAGGCATAAGCTAAGGGTCTTTTTGATAAAAGAAGTGAGAGAGTTTGAAGAAACAGTAAAAAAAGAAGAAAATATCATCTTCAAAGATATAAAAAAATTAGAAAAGAAGATGGATAATGTTGAAAAGAGAGTCATAAAGAAGATTTCTAAGAAGAGTTAAACTTATAAATAAACAATAATTAACAGTTATAGATGGAATATAGTAAAGAGGATCTGGAAAAGGGAAGAAAGGCGCTCCTTAGTGGAGGAGTAGGGTCTGCAGAGCCTTTGATCATAAAAGAGGCAAAGGGCGCTTCTATTTTAGGGTATGATGGAAGGGAGTTTATCGACTGCACTTCCCAGGCATGGACATTAAACATAGGCCATAGCCATCCAAAGGTCATTGAGGCTGTTGAAAAGCAGATCAGGTGTTTTACCCATATAAGGACAAGCTATGAAACAATCCCTAAGCTGCTTCTCTCAAAAAAACTTGTTGAATTGGCTCCTGGAAACCTTAATAAAGTAAATTATTGCCTGCATGGTTCTGTAGCTAATGAAGGGGCAATTAAGATTGCACTTAACAATAAGAAGAAACCATGCAAATTCCTGACATTACATGATGGATTTTATGGAAGAACTTTATCGACAATGGCTGCTTGCTGGCCACATCCTAATAAGAATCTGTTTCCATTTATGCATAATTTTGTAAAGGTCCCTAATGCTTATTGTTACAGATGTCCTTTTAGCCAGGAATACCCTAGCTGCGGATTGATGTGTACTGATTATATCCGGAAGACTATCAAGAAAGAAGATACTGAATTTGCAGGATTTATGGTGGAACCAATACAAGGAAATGGCGGCATGATAGATTTTCCTGCTGAATACCATAAGGAAATCAGAAAGATATGTGATGAAAATAATATCTTGTTGATATGGGATGAGATGCAGACAGCTTTTGGAAGAGTAGGCAAGATGTTTGCATCAGAATTATATGACACTATACCTGACATAATATCATTTGGAAAGGCCATAGGTGGCGGCTTTCCATTAGCTGGGAATATAGTCAGAGATGATATCGAGGGATTTCATGGTGGAGACCATTCTTTTACATTTGCTCATTTTCCAGTTTCAATGGCCGCAGCTTTAGCAACACTGGATGTCATTGAAAAAGAGGACCTGCTTAGGGTCTGCAGAGAAAAAGGAGAATATATCACAAAAAGGCTTAAAGAGATGCAGGAAAAGTATGAGCTGATAGGAGATATCAGAGGACCTGGATTGATGATAGGCATAGAGATGGTCAAGAATGGAAAAGAGCCTGCAATCAAAGAGACTGAAAAGATCATGGAATATGGATTCAAGAAAGGAATATTGTTTGGACAAAGCAAATATGACCACTTAGGAAATGTATTGAAGATCAAACCACCGATAGTTATTTCTCAAGAACAGATAGATAGATCATTAGAAGTTTTTGAAGAAGCTATCAAATCAATCTAATTTTTTCCATGCTTCTATGAATCTTTGTATAGCTGCTATAACTCCAAAAATTATAAAGACATACATCAATAATTCCATTACCCATATGTTGAATAGCTTCCCATTTCCACTGATCAATAATGCGTATTGTATTATGGGTACGATTATCAGCAAAAGATTTCTTTCTGGCCTGCCTAATAGCCCTGATGTTGCCCTTATTCCACCTGTAGCTTTGCTTTGTGCACCTATATAGCTTACCATGATCATAGCTATAATTGCTGTAAAACCGACAGTACTATTGCAGTAAGGGCTAAGCACTATTCCCAAAAGCATGATTATATCTGCATACCTGTCTACAATATCGTCGAGAAAGTCCCCTTTCTTAGTCACTCTGTCGTATTTTCTTGCTGAAAGGCCGTCAATCATATCAAAAAATGAATTGATGATCACAAAAAGGGATGCTAAAATGAATGTACCTTTGTAGAAGAAGAATGACGCAAAAATTGCTGCTGCTAATGATAACAAGGTGTAGATATTTGGGTTGATGTTGGGAGTAACCTTTTGTATGGGCTTAAATATGCGCTCTTCCAGTGCCCTCAGATCATAAAGTGACATATATATTG
>JBDRQV010000207.1:0-4582 GCA_043826105.1 Nanobdellota archaeon
GTTATATCTATGGGTTATTTGACAACAGCCTCACATTCACTAGACATTAAACTAGAGATAAAATGAAGATTGGTGTGATTGGTTGCGGTGCAATAGGATCAGTCTTATGTAGATTTATAGATAAAGAACTGAAAGAGCACAAACTAATAGCTATATGTGACATTGACAAAGACAAAGCTCAAAAACTTAAAAGATTACTTAAATCAAAACCGATTACAACAACTACTGACAACCTCATACAAAAATCAGACCTAGTAATAGAAGCAGTTTCTCCAAAAATTGTTAAAAACCTGTTAAAAGAATGTATAAAACAAAAAAAACATCTTATGGTAATGAGTGTTGGGGGTATAATAGGCAATGAACATCTATTAAAAAGATTAAAAGCAAGATTATTCATACCTTCTGGAGCTATTTGTGGAATAGATGGAGTAAAAGCAGCAAACATTGAAAAGATAACATCTGCTACTATAACTACAACAAAAAACCCAAAAAGACTAGAAGATGCACCATATATAATAAAAAATAAGATCAATCTCAGAAATATAAAAAAGAAAACAACTATCTTCCAAGGATCTGCTCTGCAGGCAATAGAAGGATTCCCAAGAAATGTTAATGTTTCAGCTACACTAAGTCTAGCAGGAATCGGCCCTAGAAAGACAAAAGTAAAGATTATAGCAGATCCAAATGTTATGACAAACACACATGAGATAGAAGTGATTGGAACTTTCGGAAAAATGACTGCAAAGATAGAAAATGTTCCCTCTATAAAAAATCCAAAAACATCGCATATGGCTATCCTAAGCGCTTGTGCAACATTGAAAAGATTGACAAGCAATGTGATCATAGGAAATTGAAAAACACAGATGGTTATATCAAAACTATAGAAAATTATGATATGGGCGTAGATTTACATATCCAAAAAAGCATGAGTTATAATTGGATAAATCAAGTTTATTATTTTATAAAAAGACTAAAAGGAAAAAAAGTTATTGATTTAGGATGCGGCGGTGGAAGAGACATACCATTGTTCCTAAATAAAGGGATAGACATTACTGGAATTGATTATTCTAAAGAAACGATAAAAAGATGTAAAAAGTTGTTTCCAAGTGTAAGATTCTACAAAAGAGACATTAGAGAAACAAAATTTAAAGATAAAACATTCGATGGTGTATGGGCATGTGCATCTTTATTAAACCTTAAGAAAAAAGACATGCCTAAAACATTATTAGAGATTAAAAGAATCTTAAAAAAAGAAGGAATTGTATTCATTTCAGTAAAAGAGGGAAATAAAGAAAGATATGTTCCAGATAAGATAAGCAAAAGATTCTTTAGTTTTTATAAAAAAGAAGAGATATCGGACTTTATCAAAAAAGCAGGATTCAATATATTCAATATAGAAAAAGTTAGCGACTATAAATTGACTAATAAGAAAGCAAGACCTAAAAAACCTGATTGGATATGCATCTGTGCTAGAAATTGATCAATTCCAAACATTTTTAAATAACTAATAATTCTAGATTAAAATTACACGTCGATAAAATGCCATACGAACTTATCATAACAGAAAAGCCAGCAGCTGCAGCCAAGATAGCTGAAGCTTTAGCAGACGGAAAAGCGATCAAAAAAAACCTGAACCAGGTGCCTTATTATGAAGTTACCAGAGGGAAAAAAGATATCGTGGTTGCTTGTGCTGTGGGCCATTTGTTCGGTCTGGACCAAAAGGAAAATAGTTGGAATTTTCCTGTATTTAATATAGAATGGCAGCCCTCATACCTAAAGAAGAAAGGTTCAGATTTCACAAAAAAATATCTTAATACAATAAAAAGTTTAAGCAAAGGTGCTAAAGAATTTACTATTGCTACAGATTATGATATTGAAGGAGAAGTTATCGGCCTTAATGTCATAAGATATGCATGCAAGCAGAAAGATGCTTCAAGGATGAAATTCTCAACCCTAACAAAAGATGATCTTATTGAAGCCTATGAACATAAATCAAAAACACTCGATTGGGGACAGGCTAATGCCGGCGAAACGAGGCACTTTCTGGATTGGTATAATGGTATCAACTACTCAAGAGCATTGACAGCTGCCTACAAAACAACCGGTGGGTTTAAGATTCTTAGTATCGGCCGTGTACAAGGCCCATCACTAAAGATAATAGTTGATAGAGAAAAAGAAATACAGGCATTTAAACCAATCCCTTATTGGCAGATTGAATTGAATGGGAAAGCTAAGGAAGGGATATTGACAGCCTGGCATGAAAAAGATAAGTTCTGGGAAAAAAAAGAATCAGATGAAGTGATGAAAAAGGTCAAAGGACAAAAACAGGGTGAAGTAAGCAAGATTGAAAAAAAACAGTTCAAACAAGCCCCCCCAAATCCTTTTGACTTGACAAGTATGCAGGTAGAAGCCTATAGATTATTTAAGATTCAGCCAAAAGATACACTAGCTATCGCACAAGAGCTTTACACAGCAGGGTACATATCTTACCCGAGAACCTCTTCCAACCAATTAACACCTAAACTAGGTTATGCAAAAATTCTAAACCTTTTGGCAAAACAAAACCAATATAGTGATCTATGTAAACAATTGGTAAAGACAAAACTTCAGCCAAATAATGGTAAAAAAACAGATCCTGCTCATCCTGCGATCTATCCTACAGGATTAATTCCTGATCTGAGTGGAAGAGAAGAGAAGATATATGATCTTGTTGTAAGAAGGTTTATGGCTACATTTGGAGAGCCAGCAACAAGAGAGACATTAAAGATCAACATAGACGTCAATAAAGAGATATTCATTGCAAAAGGAACTAGGACCATTGAAAGAGGATGGTTTATTTATTATGGTGATTATGTCAGGCTTGAAGAAGAAGAATTACCTGGTGTAAAAGAAAAAGACAAGATAGACATCAAAAAAATAACACAGCATGAAAAAGAGACCGCCCCACCTAAAAGATACACTCCCGCCTCTATAATAAAAGAATTAGAGAAAAGAAACCTAGGCACAAAAGCGACAAGAGCAAATATAATAGACACCCTATTCCAAAGGAGCTATGTCCATGGCACAAAGTCGATAGAAGCTACTGAACTAGGTATAAATACTATAGAAACATTGGGAAAATATGTGCCCGAGATTATAGATGAAGCCATGACTCAACATTTTGAAGAAGAGATGGAAAACATAAGGGAAAACAAGACCAATAAAGATAAGGTTTTGAAAGATGCTGAAAAAGATATAATAAAAGTCATATCTAACTTCAAGAAGCATGAAAAAAACGTAGGTGAAAGCCTTAAACAAGCCTATTGGAACGCAAAAGATTCGATGGCTACTATTGGTAAATGTCCAAATTGTAAAGAAGGAAATCTTATGATAAGGAAAGGAAAATTTGGGATGTTTGCAGCATGTTCAGGTTATCCTGACTGCAAGACAACTGTTTCTCTCCCTAATAACGTAAAGCTTGAACCGACCAACAAGCAATGTGAGATATGTGGATTCCCGATAGTCAAACAGATAAAGAACAAATCTGCTAGAGATTTCTGTCTTAACCCTAATTGTAAATCCAAATATGCAGAAGGAGAAGCTGGAAAAGAAGCTAAAGCTGTGGCAAAAGGAGAGATTGAAAAACCATGTCCAAAATGTAAAGATGGAAAATTAGTCTTAAGAAGCTCTATATATGGTAAATTTTATGGCTGCTCTAACTTTCCAAAATGCAAACATATTGAAAAATTAGACCATAGTGAAAATAAAGAAAATAATAAAAAGGAATAAACATTTCTATTCTATATGAAAAGATTGATAATTATATTGATACTAGTTAATATGTTATTAGTGCCGATAGTTTATTCTAAAGAAGGTCATCTGACATTACTGGCTGTAAAAGAGACAGAAGACGGATTTGAAGGAAGTACTGCTGACATGTATTTAGAGATACAACCAGGGGAAGGCAGGGTTTTTCTGGATACCTTCCCTTTAACAAAAGTAGATACCCAGATATCTACAAGATTTGCTAAAGAAGTTGCATGTAACTTCTTGAATAGAGACTGTAGTGAACAGGATTTTATTTTTACCATAAAAGCAGAGTCTGCGATAATAGCAGGTCCATCGGCAGGCGCTGCAGCTGCAGTCCTGACAGCTATATTACTTGAAGATCTAAAACCCAATGAATCGATCTCAATTACTGGAACGATCAACTCGGGAGGTCTGATCGGAAATGTTGGAGGCATTAAAGAAAAGATAGAAGCTGGAACAGATGCAGGTTTAAAAAAGATATTGATCCCTAAAGGAGAAAAAATAGCTACAAACATAACTCAGAGCTCAGAAAAACTAGGATGGGAGATTGTAAATGACACTCTGACTATAGAGATAACAAATAAGACTAAAAACATTGAAAAAAAGATTAATGTAACAGCATATTCTAAAGAAAATGTAGATATTAAAGAAGTAAGTACATTAAACGATGCCATATTTGAATTTACTGGAAAACGTTTTGAAGAAGATGGACAGGAACTTCCGGTTGATAATGAATATGCTAAAATAATGAAAAGCCCTTCTCTTGACCTATGCAATAGAAGCGATAAACTAA
>JBDRQV010000208.1:0-2344 GCA_043826105.1 Nanobdellota archaeon
AGTAATCGTTACTAAACATTTCTCAAAAGATTTTCCAGATTTTGAAACTGGATTGGTTTTAGACTCAAAACATGAACATTTTACTCATCTGCATAAATTTGAAGAAACGATAGGGGGCAACCATATATTCAGGGCTTTGAAAGATAAAAACCATATAGTCTATGCTATTGATAAAAACCACAGGCTGGTGTTTCTAAGGTCTTTTCATAATTTTAAGGAATATAAGAAATTTCTGAATGAAAAAAAAGCAATATTAGATATGATTGAGGCATGATATAAATATGTGGTAGATAATCTACTTCATCCCTTCCAGCACTTTCTTTATCTTGACTGCATCTCCATATACATCCGGACTTTCATTGATAATAGTTATATCTACCTTATACCTGAGAATATAAGAAAGCAACTCCTTGATATCCTTCTCCTGCAGCAACAGATGTCTTCTCTCACCTTTATCAGTCCACTCTATTCCAGAAAAATGTGCATGTATATGTTTAATCCCCTTTATTTTCTTAAACACAGCACCATAATCAACAACCCCCTTATTCCTTGCCTTCAGATGAGCAAAATCAACACATAAACTGCAACCGACCTCTTTCTTCAGCTTCAACAACTCATCCAAATCGCCAAACTGCGTGGCTTTTCCTGTGACTTCAGGAGCCAATTCAACTTTCCACTTGTTATCATTAATAGTCCTTTTTAGATCATTTAGCTCTTCCTTGATTATTGAATAAACTTCTGAAGCATCTCTTTTCATATAAAACCCAGAATGAAAAACAACATACTTAGCTCCCAAATGATGTGCCCTCTCACAGCTTGTTAGGATTCTTTTCTTAGAAGCAGTAATTTTAGCCTTTTCCAAAGAAGCAAGATTGACAAAATAAGGAGCATGAACACTCAAAGATATACCCAGTTCCTTAGCTAATATGCCTACTTCCTTAGCCTGAGGATTAGATATGCTTACTCCATGTGTAAACTCGCATTCAAAGGCAGTCAACCCCAATTTTTTTGCATATTTAACTCCTTCAATATTGCCTAATCCTGCTGAACCAGCTGAACCTATCCTTATCATTTCTTCGCACCAGAAACAGGCTTTAACCTAAGAAATTTATAAGAGACTCCATCAACAAATGTAGCTAAGAGTATAGAATAAAGCATAAAAGCTATAGTAAGATTAAGTATGATATCTATTCCTGGAATATCTAAAGTAGTCAATGTGAAAGCTACTACTGCAACAGCGATCCCTTTTTGGACATTCAAAGCCATGAATATCTTTTCTTTGAAGGTATAATCTAATTTGTAAAATGATATATGTATTGCAGACAATCTTATGATAAGATATATTATGAACAAAGAGATGGATTTTAGAAAAAATTCACCTGTAAAAGGTATCTCTATTATCAAACCCACTAAAAAGAAGACTAATATCTCTAATGAATTTGCAAACATTGATGAGAATTCAAACAGATGTAATTTTTCCTTTACATATATATTGCCGAACATCAGACCAAGTGTTGTTATAGCTAAAACACCATTTCCACCAAGATTCTCAGCAAGGATATAGGTCAATAAAGCTGCTGTGATCAATGCAAGTGGAGATAATATTTCAGAATAATCTTTTCTCATTATCCTAAGGACTATCAGACCGACCAAAACACCCGAACCTATGCCTGCCACAAACCTCAGGAAAAAATCAGGCAAAAAAATGATAAGTTGGTCAAGTAGCCTGGAAAAAGTTATTCCTTGAGTACCTAATTCAGAGATGATATCCAATATTAAAAAAGGAAGAAGGATGATCAAAGGAGTGTTTAATAATGATTCAACTTCAAGAAGCTCCACAACCTTATTTTTTAGGCCCTTGAATGTGACCATCACCGTTGCAGGATCTGTTCCTGACATAAGAAAAGCAAATACCAATGCCAAAAATACAGAATTGATGTTAAATATTAACATAGAAAAAGCCGTCAGGATAAACATGTTCAAAAATAAGAATACTACTGCTAACTTTAAGGCATATATAGATAATTCTCCAAACTCTTTTATCTCAAACCTAGACGCAGCATCAAATACTATCATCACTAAAGCCAGGATAGCTATGCTTGTAAGAAAGATAGGTGGAAAAGTTAGCTGCAAGCCAGACAATGGAAGATGTGTGAACAACAAACCAGCCAATAATAACAAAAGTACATTTGGAATCTTAAACCGTTGTGAAACAAGAGTACATAATATACCTATTAGAAGTATTACTGCAAGATAAGTCAAAAAAGTTAAAGCATCCATAATCCAACCTCTTTTTTGATTATTATTAACATAGCTATTTATTAACTTTTCCATAATCTTTTTA
>JBDRQV010000209.1:0-4636 GCA_043826105.1 Nanobdellota archaeon
TCAAGATTAATTGCAAATCCTGTTATAGAAAGGGTTTATCAATTAGTAACTAATGTGATTTATCATCATCTTATAAATAAAGGGATTATAACCCCACAATATACACTACAAAAATAACAGTTAAATTAAAATAAAAATAAACATTCTTATACATCATGTCGAACTTAATCATTGCGATAATGTATTCTGATAATGGGACCTATGTTAAAGTTAAATCTATCTTAATTGAGAAATATGGTTTAATTAAGAAAGAGACAGAGCCTTATGATTTTGACAAGTTTACTTCTTATTATGAAAAAGAGATGGGCAAGGGAATCATCAAGAGATTTTTAATATTTGATAAAGAGATTGAGAAAAATGACTTAGTAAAAATAAAACATGAAACAACTGAGGTAGAAAAAGAATTCTCAATAGATAACAAAAGAACTATCAATCTTGATCCAGGTTATCTAAACAATAAAGAATTAGTTTTGGCTTCTTTTAAGAAAGGCACCAACTATAAGGAAGATATGGGGCAGGGAGTATATGCACATAAAGTTCTTGAGTTTAATGGAGAGATCAAGACATTCTGGCATACTTTTCCAGACTACAAAGAACATAAAGAATTATTTACTTATCCATAAACTCAATATTCTTATCTACAATTTCGCCGAATATTGTTTCTCTGTCCATAGGTAGTATATAGCTTATGTTATTATATTAAATTAATGTTATTATAATAACAAAATGTCTTTTTTCTTATTATGTCCAATCAAAAGAAAACATTTATTAATAAAAAAATATTCACTCTTATTATAAGGGGGATTTTAATGAAGAAAAAGGTCTTAATCGTAGAAGATGAAAAAAACATCTTAGATGCGCAAGCTATGATTCTAGAGGATGAATTTGAGGTTATCAAAGCTATGGACGGCGATGTGGGCTATAGATTAGCCAAAAAATATCGACCAGACCTTATCATACTGGATCTGATGCTGCCTAATAGGGGCGGATATGATCTAAGCTTTAGCTTTAGGCAGGATAATGACCTAAAGGATGTTAAGATTTTGATGGTTACAGCTCTAAGTCAGGAGATAGATAAAAAAAAGGGGCAGATGGTAGGTGCTAATCATTATATGACTAAACCGTTTGAACCTGATGAGCTTCTAAATAAAGTGAGAGATCTCCTGAAAGATGTTAATTGAACCATTATACAAATATATCTTCAACATCCAAATATTCCATAGCTTTGCTTATTTTTTAGGAACCACTTCTGGAGAACTTTTAAGGAGGTTTATCGAGCTTGTATTCTATCTGATAATAATGTATATGATCATCTCCGAATTTAAGAAAAATAAGAAGAGGGAATACAAATATCTGATTGTGGGTTTTACAGCTTTGTTCCTGAGGCAGGTGTTTATGTGCATAATCCTTTTCAATCAGGTATTCAGCAATGATAAGTTTACCAGATTTGGTGTTTTTATCAATTTTATAGACGGTTATTTTGAGATAATAGCTCTTTTGCTGCTGGTAAGCGCATTTGTTTTTCCAGCATTTAAGGATAAGACTATACGTTTTCAAAATGTGGTGATCAAGTCATTTTATTTCTTTACTATCTTATCATTCTGCAGTTATATTGTGTTTAGGACAATATTACTGGATCCTGTCTATATCTCAATCGTGTTGGACTTGATCAAGATAACTATCTTATTGTCCCCATTGTTTTTGATAAGCGAGACCGATTATCGGCACATAAAGCACAGAAAATCCATATCTCTTGCTTTTTACATCTACCTTCTTACACCGCTTTCTGGTTTTGTAAGCCTGCTGCTTTATGGCAGGATAGATCCTAGATTATATGTTGTTCAGCATCCATTGCCTTTTTTCTCTATACTGTTGTTGATAAGGACTGTCTATCTTACTTTAGTCGATAAAGCATTTCTTAATACTCAACTTAGGGAATCTGAAGAAAGGTTCAGGCATGAGAAAGAACTTAATAAATTAAAAGATCATTTCATCTCTATCGTAAGCCATGAGTTACGAACACCCATCACTTCAATGAAGCTTTATCTCTCTCTTTTTAGGGCAGGGAAGTTCGGTGCTGTGGATAAAAGACAGGATACAGCAGTAAAGACTATCTCAGATGAAACAAACAGGCTTTCTGATCTTATAGATAATCTTTTGACAGTAAATAAGATAGAGGCAAATAAGATTGTTCTAGAGAAAAGTCAATTTAACTTAAATGAGATAATAGATGATATATATATAAATTTAGCACACTCAAAAGATATTGAAGTTGCAAATAAGATAAGAAAAAACTTTAAGGTAAATGCTGATAAAAAGCTTATGAAACAGATATATATCAATCTTATGAACAATGCTATAAAATTTTCTGATAAGGGAAGTAAGATCGAGCTCTCTTGCGGCAGAAAAAGTAAGGAATGGTTTTTATCTGTAAAAGATCAGGGGATAGGCATAAGCAAGCAAGAGATCCCTAAACTGTTCAATAAATTTTATCAGGCAGATAATTCTTTGACCCGTAAGAATCCAGGCATAGGTTTGGGTTTGGCCATAGTGAAGAATATAGTTGATCTACACAATGGAAGAGTAGAGGTTATTTCTAAATTAGGCAAGGGAACAGAGTTTAAGGTTTGGGTTAAGGATTTGGATGGGCTTACCCAGAGTCCCACTAAAAATTAGAATGAGCCTACCCGGAATCGAACCGGGATCAGCTGGTTTCATCTTGATAAAACCGAAGCCAACTGTGCTATCCATTACACCATAGGCCCTTATTTGCTAGTTTATACCTTATATTATTAAAACTTTGCTCTACTTTTTTTAAATATATCTCTAACTAATTCGGACTTAAAGATAAACATTTTCATATGTTTATCCTAATAGGGGCAGCATTTCTGCTAAGAATTTTAGCAGAAAAAATGTCCCTGCAACTATAATAAAAGTAGTTGCAATTATTGAAATTATTTTTTTCATGTTTTCTTAGAAACAGTTCACCTTTAAATGTTTTTACTTTTTCAAAAATTGGTTTATCGATGAGAGAATTAAATGTTTATCTTTAAGGAGAACAATAATAAAATAACTCAACTATATAAAATTAATGAAAGAATGTTTGTTTACTCTTTCTCAGGAATCTTCTTAAAGAATAAAGAAATCTTTCGAGTTTAGTCTCTTCGATAATATACACTTCTACAGGATTCATCAGTTATCACTTATTTTTTTGCTAAGGTAATCTCTATCATCGAGACACGAACGTCTCTACCTTCTTTGTTCTGAAATCCTTCTGAGTCTATCCTTATATCCTTAACTGCAATGCTGTTTTCAAGGAATCGCTTTGAAGTAACTTCCGCAACGTCTACAGCTCTAGAAATAAATTTTCCTCTCGCCTTTAGAATCACTTCTGTTGCGTTTTTTGTGGTGAACTGCATCACAACGCCAGTTATGTAGTTCATGAATGGCTTATTACCAATAAAGATACTGTTATCATCTGCCATTTTCTCGACCCCCTTATCTTTCTTGTTTCTGTGCTTTTATTTGTTTAGTAGTATAACCGGCAATAACATTTCTTACTTTTTTACTAGAAATCTCTGCTAATCCAGATATTATCTTCTTATTCTCTTCAAAATCTGTCTTTAGCTTTTCACCATGCTGTTTAATAAGTTCTTTAGTTATTCTCTTTACCAGTTTTGTTTTTATTCTTCCCACAATATCACCGTAGTTATTAGTTATTCTAGGAACTGGTTTTAGCTTTATAAATGTTTCGAAATTCTCGAGGAATCTAGAAGCCTAAAAAATCATGACTTTTTTATATATCTACTTTTTCAAGAATTCTTTGATAAACTGGTCTTTTTCCAGCAGCCCATATTCTCCTTTTTTACATGAAAACTCGTCAAAGCTTTCTACTTTGTCTTTTCTTTCTTTTCTGTCATATATCAAAAAAGGGACAGGATCTGCTACATGTGTCCTTATCTTTATCGGAGTAGGATGGTCAGGTAATATTGCAATCTTTACATTTTTGTCTATTTTTTGCAATACTCTGCCTAACAATCTTTTATCAAAATCTTCAATACATTTGATCTTTAGCTTTAAATCGCCTTCATGACCTGCTTCATCAGCTGCTTCAACATGTACATAGACCAAATCATGATTTTTTATAGCTTCAAGACAAGCATCAGCTTTTCCTTCATAGTTTGTATCATGTAATCCAGTAGCACCCTCTACATCGATAATGTCAAATCCAGCATATATGCCCATGCCTCTAATCAGGTCTACTGCAGTTATAGCTGCCCCTTTTATATTGTAAAGTTCCTGAAATGTTTTCATCTTAGGCTTTATTCCGGGAGACCAGGGCCAGATCATGTTTGCAGGATCTTTTCCTTCTTTAGAACGTTTGACATTAACAGGGTGTTTTTCCAAGATAGGTTTTGAATCTAGCATAAGCTTGTTTAATAGTACTGATGTTTCTTCTCCTGATCTGGATTTAGGCTTTACCATTAACTTAGCTACAGCTTCCCCAGGGTGATCATGTGGTTTCATACATTCTACTTCCGGACTATATCTCTTTTTTAAGACTAAGAGGTGCCTATAGCTAACGCCAGGATAGAATTTTATTTCATCTGTCCCTAACTCATTATCTATAGCTCTG
>JBDRQV010000210.1:0-7084 GCA_043826105.1 Nanobdellota archaeon
TCCTGCCTGACAATCAGTTAATGCATTGCATGTTTCTGCGCCGTTGCAGAATAATCCATCATCGCAGTTAGCATTGTTTGCTGCATTTACTATGACATCATTAACTTCGTCGCATGAGTCATCAGTACATCCTACTCCATCTGAACAATCTCTTGCTATTCCACCAATACATGTTCCAGCTTGGCATGTTTCTCCAATATTACAATAAACACCATCATCACAAACCAATCCTTCATTAGTCACTTCTTTTTCACATTCCAACTGAGCATTACATATTCCAGTATTACATTGATCAATCATATGTATACAATCTCCATCAACTAAACAAAAACAAGCTGAATAATCATGTTGACAATCGTTTAGTATATCACATATATCTATCGAACAGATAACTCCATCATTACAATTTCCATCATTTGCAGTATTCACGACAATATCATTTACTTCATCGCAGCTGTCATCAGTACAATCAACATTATCATCTGTTGCTGGAGCAGTTCCTGCCTGGCAATCTAAAGTTGCATGACATGTTTCGAAACCATTGCAGAATAATCCATCATCGCAGTTAGCATTGTTTGCTGTGTTTACTATAACATCATTAACTTCGTCGCATGAGTCATCAGTACAATCAACATTATCATTTGTTGCTGGAGCAGTTCCTGCCTGGCAATCTAAAGTTGCATGACATGTTTCGAAACCATTGCAGAATAATCCATCATCGCAGTTAGCATTATTAACTACATTATCGCATGAATCAGTGTCTTCATTGCATAAATCTTCAGTACAACTAACCTCGTCATTGCAATTGACTGTTGTTCCGGCCTGACATAGATTATCTACACAGGTTTCTATACCATTACAATAGAGAGTATCATCACAATCACCATCTACCCTACACCCTATATCTGTTATATTAAAAAAATCTTCTTTATATTGATAATAAGACTGTTTCGGCTTTCTTTCTATCTGCATAATTCCAAAATACTCCTCATTTCCAAAACCGTCAGGATGTGCATAAGGATTCCATGGCGTATCAAAACCACCATTATCATGGATAGATATATTGCCCCCATCAGCAGACTTGACTTTCCACCATTCGTCGCTTGATTCAAAAACAGTTCCGCCTAAACATACATTAGATTCATTATAAGCACTGAGATTATTCTTGATATTCTGCCATAGTTTATGGTTAAATTCAGCCTGCACTGCCTCATCTTCATACCCTACAGCAGGATAGAATGATGTTGTATAATAAGAGTCTGTCCCATATTCTGACAAAAACATGGGTTTTGATGTGATTGAACTCCATTGGTCAAATAAGGTTCCAAAAGTATCTCCCCTGTAGATGTTCACTCCCCATATATCGACACTTGGCGCAATATTATTCACTATATCCTGCGTTTTGCTCAATGGCTGTGGAGGAAGAATATTAATCTCTCCGTATATGGATGCAACAGGATGGCCGCTATCCAGATTTTTTATTCTTTGTGCAGCAATTTCAGTTGCAACAGCTGACTGATCTAATGTGGAATATTTCCCGTGATAAAAATTTATGTTCCACTCATTTCCGATAGCCCACATTAAGATTGCAGGATGATCTTTATAGTAAGGCACTATGCTGTCAATATTCGCAAGGTTGTTAGCACCATCTTCATCAGCAGTCATTATGACCATTATTCCATTTAGGTAAAGATAATCCAAAATGCTTATTGCATCAGGATTAGCAAAGAAATCAAGAAATACATAAACTGTGTTTACCCCCATCTCTTTCATCAGCTGAACATCTGCAACATACCATTTCTTAAATTCATTTCTCCTGTTCCAATAATCAGTTGGTGTTCCGATCGATGAAGGAGTCCATCCAGTACCTTTAATAATATAAAATTGTGGCATGTCTAAAGAACCATCCATCAATCTTTTTCTTACTACTAGTCTACTGCCTTCAACATCTACAATAGATGGTTGGAATGGAACAGTTGTATTGACCTCAAGATAAACTTTAATTGTTTTATTACCTGCATTAGTTATCACGCTAATGTTTCCAGAACATGTGTCCATACTACAAAAAGCCCTATTTGCAGTAAGCGTTATCTCATTTTCTTGTTGTGCATCTAAATCGCCTGTTGTTTGTGATAATGATAACCAATCTAAATTTTCTGATAATTCGTAATGAAGGCTGCCTGTCTGAATATTCTTTATCTTAAAACTCTCATCGATAATTCCTTTTCTTATTCCAACAGAGTACTTGTTCATATATATCTGAGGTGTTTGAGGAGCTTCTCCTGTTTTTTCCAGATAACAATCATCGAAATTGGCAACACTTTGCCTTGATGTGCTTGCTGGTTTTTCTAAATATGCCCTATATCTAACTTTAGTAGTTCCTATGGGAGCAGGATCTGTAGTCAAAGAATAACTCTGCCAACCTGTGTTACCAGTTGTAAGCTTGTTACTGTCTTGATAAGATATGGGGGTGCCTACTGAATTTAAGAATTCAATCCTGACACAAGCGAATGAACCATCAACCCAGTCTACATATGTTCCTGGCGGAGGAGTTTTTATATATGCGCTTGCAGAAAAGATATCACCTGGATTAGCATTTACTTGCTGGTATGTTCCTGTCCATGCCCACTGAGTTGTTTGCGCTGTATATGTCCAAAGGCCGTTGCTGCCGCTATGGGCAGCTGTTGTCGTAACAATCGCTCCTGACTGAGCCGGCACCCATGAAGAAGTCCAAAGACCAGATGATGGAAACTGTGCATTCGCAGCGTCTGATTCAAAACCCTCATCATTCAACAAACCACCTGCCGAATATACTATAAATGAAGATATAATAATAAAAAGGATATATGATAGAAACAAAAATAGTTTTTTAATATTCATCCCCCAAAACTAAGATAACGAATATAGGTATTTAAACATTTTCATTATATTTAAGCATTATATCGTTTTAATCCAGTAACCATAACCCGGAGTTAATACGTTCAGGCTGTTCTGAACTCCATTAGAATTATAGCTCAACCAGCTATTATTATGATAAGTTAAGATTGTACTGTTGCTGAACCCTAAATCGTTAACATACTTTTCGATAAGATATGGATAACTTATTAGGCTCCACGTAGAATTTATTTTTAAGTTGGGTACAGTAATTTCTATTCCTGCTAATTCTAAAACATCTTTGTTTATCATTTTTATCCACATGCCCAAAGATTCATTCACTTCGTCATTATCTTTTAATTCAAACCATTTACCATCGCTGTATGTAAATATCTTTGAGTAATTTCCTTTTATTGAACTGAATGGAAGAGTTTTATTGTATAACCTTATGGGAATCGATATTAGCTGCCATCCCGGATCTACATCTACTGAGAAATTGATAATCAAACTGTTAGGATACATGATCTCATGAGATTCTATGATCATTGGATCATCATAAAGATATCTCCATATTGTACTGTTTAGTTTATCCATCAACGATAAAAAAATCCATTCTTGATCAAGAGTTAAGATAATATTTGTTTGTTTATTGGTCAATAAGTTTATAGAATCTTTAAATCCATAATTAGCATCATAGAGAGAAGCATAATCTGCCAACACTTTCAGATTGTTGATAGCATCTTGTGAATGATTAGTCAATAAGGCTAAAGCACTTGCATGAGGTGTTATCAAACCAGGGCAATCTTCATAGTGATTACCATAGATAGCACCTTTTGTGGGTGGTGTACCTTGATATGCAGAACAATAATAAAACGATGCATTGAAAGCATCAGATATGCCCCATACATATGTAGAGTTTAACTTATAGTTACTATTTTTTGAATATTCTATCTGGGCTTTTACAGCAGGGCTAGAAGTATAAACAAAATAATCCGTCTTGTGCTCCTGGATAAATAATGATGGTACAAGATAAGTAAACATCGATCCATCCCAGCTTATTTTTTCAACTTTTATATCTTCTGAAGCTGTCGGATTTAATACAGTAGCTCCTGTAGATATGTCATAATATGCAGTTGTTTTATCCAATGCCTGAAGATTATCCCTAAACTGCTGTTCTGAGATCCTATTGAGTGCAAAAGAGATAAAAGATAGCAGCCTTCCTTCGTCAGAATAAAAATCCCAATGGCCTGTGTGAGTTAGATCATGATAGAATTGTTTTATTGAATCATCCCAAAACAGACCAAGATTCATTATAGATACAAGATAGTTAGCTGAATCTGAAAGATCAGAATAACCTTTGCTGTCAAGCCATTTTCTTGTAGTTATCAAACTTGCTGCAAGCATTGCATTTCCGATAGAAGGTATATTTTGATCTGTCGGAACAAGTGTGTTTGTATCATAATACCGATAGAATAAGCCTTGGTTATTTAAGTCACCGACCAATTTTAGTGAATCCCAGACAATCCATTTGCCCGAATATAGACCTGCAGAATTCTTAAGATATATAACATTCTGACCTTGGCCTGACTGATCTTTAGGTATTTTAATCCAGATTGATTCAGGATAACTACTAGTACCAGAACCAAATCTATATGTACCTATAGATACAAAACTACCTCCTGGTTTTTTTACACTAACAGTAAGATCAAAATAATCCTGTCCTGTATGAGTTGCGTATAAAGTGTCTAAATATAGATATTGATCGATCTGTGCCTGAGCAGCACTAAGGCCATAATAAATATATGTATTATGTGTGCTCCAATCATTAAGCTCTTTCGGAAAATTGTTTACTGGCTCGGAATCCACATAAAAGTTAGGATCATAAGGACTATTAACATCAAATTCATCAAAAGCCCTGCCATCATAGATGGGCGGTGCCTCATCAGTTCCTAATTGCCATATTGTATCAGCATCTGTCTTATAAGTAGGTAGAACATATAATGTATTAAGAGTTTTATTTATCCTTTGAACTGCAGTCTGCAAACTGATTATCCCATTCTCATATGCCCCTATATGGCTCAACATATAAAATCCTGCTTCTTCTGGAGAACAATAAGAACCTGTCTGAGGATAGTTATACCAATTTTCAGGCAATCCATTTCCTGGGATAGATTCCATATCTATCAGGTAATTATAAGTATCATCCAATATATCTAGTAAAAATTCGTCATCACTCAGATTAGAACCGACTGCATACACAAAACTAGAAAAAAATGAAACCATAACCAAAAACAATAATATTTTTCTGATACTAACCCCCAATCAATCAAGAAGTCATCATTATTTTTAAACTTATCTCTCAATCAAATAAACATACAGATCCTCAAAAAATATATGCTCTTTTGCCAACTCCTTAAACTTAAACCTTTTCTTGATCAGATATTTATCCAAGGTATCTTTCCCTGTTAAAGAAGAAAACAACAACAATATCTTAGTTTTAGGCTTGATATAATTTTCAGCCTCATTCAAAAATTTGCATATCAATTCATACCCCCCTTTGCCGCCACTTAACGCTATATCCTCATCTTCACTCTCAGCAGGAAGATAAGGCGGATTGAATATTATCGTATCAAACTTCAGCCCTTTATATCTCTCATCACCCCTGAAAACCTTAAACAGGTTTGACCTCATAAAAATTATCTTATTATTGTCAATGGTTTCTTTGCAATATTTAATCGCATGATGATTTACATCTAAAGCATAAACCTTCACAACTTTCCTGGATTTAGCAGCTTCTAAAGCCTGTATCCCAGTTCCAGTACCCATATCAAGGACAATTCCTTTAGCATATTCCTTAACATATTTTTGCAGCAAAAAAGAGTCTTCCCTTGGTTCATAGATTTCATTCATTTTTAGAATTAATGACTAAATGTTTAAATAATTTGCTTAACCAACTTCCTTGCATCTTCCCCATATACAATATTGTCCTTTTCACCATTCTTATCGCATATCTCAGCTATTCGAGGTATTAATGATGTTATGCCTCCAGACTTTAAAACACCTATCTTTTTCTTTTCATGAAAAGCGATTGTAAACTCATTCAGAGTTCCTATCGAACCGTCTACAATGATAACAGCATCAGCATTCTTGACCAATGGGGTATTTCTTTCGGGTATGCCTAAACCAGTATAAACATAATCAACACCAGAGTCTATCGGAAAGCCATACTTAGCTTCATGGTCATCCTGATCTTTCCCTGGAGAATAAACAATGACCTTGCCATTAGCCAAAAAAGCTCCCCTTAAGGCAGCATAAGGATATCCCCTACAGCCGCCAACTAAAAGTATGCATCCGCTTTTAGCTATCTCCATCCCGATCTGCTTTACTTTTTCTAAGATAAAAGAATCATTTCCATTTCCAGAACCACAAACTGCAATTTTCATACTGATAAAAAAATAGACTGGTTTATTTAAATCTATCTTAAGATTATATACCCATGTCCAGGTTTCAAAATATCAAGTGTATTGAATTTTTGACCTGGAACATAACTAAACCATTCGTTACCGATATAAGTAAATACTACATAATCCCTAAACTCAGAATTATTTATTTCAATTTCTTCAGGATATCCCACAAAATTCAACCCGTCCTTCAAGACAAAATCAGATTTATCAACCACTTCCCCTTTAACTGAAAGAGTCTGATTTATTGTAGAATAGATCCAATGAGCCTTAGTCGAATCAAAGATGCCTATATTATTATGTGTTAGATTAAAGTAATATGACCATCCAGTATCATAAGTTAATAATTTTGTAAAATCGACAGAAGATAAGATATCCATTGAATTATCTCTAAGTTCCAACGGCAATGAGAACAGATTCCACCCTTTTGTAAGGTTGACTGAAAAAACAACCACCCATCCATCTTCTCGCACATAAGCAAAATCATCTTTATTATCTCCTCCTTCAATATAATGATGGTCATCGCAAAAACCATCACCATCTACATCAAAACATCCTTCACTTTCTTCATCATAATCTGACCAATAATTACCGCCACCCTCTCCATTCCAAAAATTCGAACCTTCATCATATGCCTGATTGATTGTATTATTGATAATGTCATTTTTATAAAATGAATTATTAGCTGAATAGGCTGAATATATGCCATATCTATTGTCTTTTATCATATTGGAACTAACCTTAAAATC
>JBDRQV010000211.1:0-6777 GCA_043826105.1 Nanobdellota archaeon
ATCGACCTGAACAATCCTTTGTCAGTGACCATATCAACTTCAACAGTTGGGTTTCCCCTAGAATCTAAAATTTCTCTTGCTTTAATTGATTTTATACTCATACTAACCACCAATTGAAAAATAAGGCAACCAGTATAAATAAATTACTGTTTTAAATAGAAAATAGAACAAATTAAATAAAATATCTAACCGATATAACTCATTTCACCGCCTAATTTGCCTTTCAGCTTCTTGAAAGCAATCTGTTTAGAGACATCATCCAGATCCTTTGTTTTCTTTAGCATCTCAGACTCTGCTTCCTCTATCTCTTTCTCTAATTTATTTATATTAACTCCCATCTTAAGTTTGTTGTTCAGTATCTTAAGTATCTCTCTCGCTCCCTTAACTCCCAGATACATAGGATGACCATAAGTCTCAGCTAAAAAAGTGATAGCAGGAATCTTCCTCCTGCCTGCAAGACCTAATAAAAGGCCAGAAACACCGACAATGGGCCCAACAACACCATATAATTTTTCATTTAATATCTTATGTTTATATTTTTTGATGATCTCTTTAGAATTTGCTGTACAATATACTTTTGGCTTTTTAGGAATATCGTTTAATCCTATGCCCCCAAGAGTTATGACTTCACTCGCACCATATTCCTCTGCAATATCCAGTATTTTCTCAGAAAACTCATAACTCGAAACTTCGTCTACTGGCTGTATATCACCTGCTAATAAAAGAACATCCTGAGACTTGATCTTTTTATGGAATATCTCCACTTTAGGAAGTTCGACAAGATTGTCTTCATTGACAAAGACAGAATGAGGAAAAGAATAAGAAAATATTTCATAAAGTTTTTTGGCATTTAGCTCATCGATCATAAAATCAACAACGACCTTACCTACATTTCCTATGCCTGGTAAGCCTTCAATCAGTATCGGTTTGTTTAGTTGCGGCTTCTTGCCGAATTGATCGATTATCCATTCACTCATATTAAGCCATGCTCCTTATAAACGGATATTTTTACTTTCCGCCTATAACTTCCATACTTATCTTCTGGACTATATTTAGGTGGATTTACTATCAGTGATTTTGAACCGCATTTAGGGCATATCTCTTTTAATGTGTAAGTGTTGCACTTTTCACATTTAAGTATCTTCCTCA
This sequence comes from Nanobdellota archaeon, assembly GCA_043826105.1. GTDB lineage: Archaea > Nanobdellota > Nanobdellia > Woesearchaeales > DATDXC01 > JBDRQV01. Next base: position 1,150 of record JBDRQV010000211.1, read on the forward strand.
TCTTTTAGTCAAAGAAACGTCTCCACCTATTTTTTCCATTGATTTCCTTACTGTATCTCCAAAACTTTCCAGCATCTTTTCAGCTGTTTTATAATCATCTGATTTGATGTTAACTTTAAATTTTCCACCGCCCTCATATTTCACGACTACATCTGGTACAATTGCCTTGGCCAATATATCCTTTATCAGTTCTACCCCGTTAGGAGCATAAGTCTTTAACCTTAGATCAGCAGATATATGTACTTCAGGAGGTTTTATCCTGTCCAATATTATCTCTTTTAATACATTTGCTTTTTCTTTATCCAGGCCAAGTTCATCTATATTCGCCTCTTCTGAAACAATGTTCTCAAAAAAAGCATGTAATGATGAATAATTATCAGAGATCTTATCATAGATCTGTTTATAAAAAAGTGTCAGCCCTATATCCAGCTTTTTTGCGACATATTCTAGTATCTTCTCGGCTTTTTGCTCCTGCTTTACTTCATTGACCTTATTCCTCTTTTGATTCTCATTTACCCTTCTCAAGCTAAGGTCTATATGTCCTTTGTCTTTATCTACCCTCAGGACAAGGCACACTATCTTTTTACCCTCTACTACAAAATCTCTTATGTTCCTTATCCTTCCTGGAGAGACTTCAGAAATATGTATCAATCCAGATTTACCATATTCATCTAGATTAGCAAAAACAGAATTACTATGTACAGCAGAAACAGTAGATAAAACCAATTCACCTTCTTCAGGAAATCCGTGTTTCTTTAAGAGCATTATTCCAATACCTCTAAGATACGCGCCTTGATCCTTGCCTTTCCTCCCTGTGGTTCTGCTACTACCTTTCCGCAGACTAAACAAGTTACTTTTGTAGATGATTTCCCAAATATGGTCTGCTCATTCTTGCATTTAGGACATCTTACTTGTATAAATTTACTATTGTTTACTCTTGATTGCATAATAATCACCCGCCATATATTTATAGATGGAGAATAAGTATTTTATTTATAAGTCTTTTGGTGAAGGATTAATCAAACTTTAACTCAATCTCTCTTCTTTCTTTCTCAATCTTGAGATTATATCTATCTATTGCTGTATTGATCAGATCGATCTTTTCATTTAATCTGTCCAGATCTATCTTAAGAAGCCTCTTTGTTGTCATGAGAAGGATCTTATTATATTCTTTATTGATAAACACATTATCCAATTTATTTACTATATCATTTTTTATTATAACCCTGTTGATGAAAGGAGACCAATCAAAATTAAGGCCATCGCTCTTCTGATTAAGATTAAAAACAAGGCCTATATTCCTATGGCCGCCGAGAATATAATTTACATTATTGCTGTTGAAATCAAATTCTGACTTAAGAAATTGAAAATCCTCATTGGGTAGATTCTTGGTAAAGAATATAATCTTTTCTATGCTTTCCTTATCAACTTTTTTTATTAGAGAGGTTTTTACCATTTCCCCACATTTATATCTATTATATTCTAAAGTATATAAATTTTTCGACTATATTTAAAAAGTCAGATACATTCCCAACTATATGATTGCTGGGATTATTGAAAGTAGTAGGCGACGTATAGGAAATGGAGTATACGGGCTGGAAAGATTGTTCAATTTTGGCAATAATAGCCTGACAGATATAGAACAGCTGATTACAGACATACAGCAAAATGCAGACAGAGCTGCTGAGATAAAGAGATATCTTGATAAAGGAAAAGCATATCTGAGTAAGTTTACTTCTAACTTATCAAAAATTAGAAAATATCTATTAAGACAGGTAGAGCTTGAAAAATCAGACCTTGTCAGATCAGTTCTTAGCTTAGAAGTAGCTTATAAAGGACGCTATAAAAATGGTGTCAATAAAAGATTAGATGATCAGGCAAGAGATTGTTATCACCTCCTTATCTTATTGGGTTCACAGGCAGAAATGCCCATGCAGAAGATTGAAGAGCATGGATTATTAAGAGAATCCCTGACTGCGTTGGAGAGTGCCTTAAAAAGTCCTGAATATGAGAAATCAATGAACTACTTTCTCGCTATCTATTCACTAGCTAAATCTGCTTATCATCATGTTGAAAAAAGAACAAAAAAGAAAGGTACTGTCAAAAATATGATCCCGGGAGGAGTCAAAGAATTCTTTAGAGATATTTTACCCACAAACAATTTGGAAAAAACATTGGGTCATGCAGAAGAAAGTTATGAAAAAGGTAGAAGATTAGGTGATGTACCCATCGAAGAAAGATCCAGATATTTTGGTCAGGCCTGCTATCATCAACTTTATGCTTTAGCCCTAAAAAGTGGATTAAAGGATAATAACCTAAAGATGGAACAAAACCTCTATGATATGTCAGAAAAAGCAAGAAATCATGATAGTGCCCTGATACAACTAATCACTCTTTATTCATTGATGTTAACGATACATAAGAAACAATATATAAATGAAAAATTATCTACTTAAACTCAATCTTTTTTGCTCTGAATCCCTTTTTCTGAACATGCTTTTTCTTACATTCTTTACAAGCATACCTAAAATCTGTCTTTTTGCTTGTCTTCTTACCAGTCATCTTAAACTTAGTTATAGCTGGCTTAGAATACCTTCCAAGATTACCTTTTCCTCTTGCCTTACCCCTTCTTTTAGCCCTATGTTTACTTCCATAAGTCATAGATCTAGGTGAACCCTTCTTATTCAAAGCGACAGTATGCTCTGTATGCTTCTTACAATGAGGACAGTATCTTTTTCTTAATTTATTTAATTTCATTAACACTTAGAATTAAGGTGTTATTTAAAAACCTTTTGATTCAATTATAGGCCAAAAACAGATTCAAAATCTTTGATTTGGAAAACCTTTTGATTCAATTATAGGCCAAAAACATGTCAGAACTCATAGATTTCTGAGCATGCTCAGAAACGCAAAGCGTTTCTGACAGATTCAAAATCTTTGATTTGGAAAACCTTTTGATTCAGATAACCGAGAAATATTGGGATTTATTCCAAGAACTGCCTATTCTTCATTGATTTGGTCTGCTCTGCCCTTGGTTATAAGCACATTGGCGATCTGAAAAGGCAAAGAAGCTATATCCTCTTCTTCAAAAGGGCCAAATTCCTCACCTTCCAGGCCCAGAAATTTAGGGACAGCGTGTTTAAATCGGATAAGTTTTGTCAATCTCTCTTCAGATGAATCTTTATTAAGCCCGACCGCATTATTTGACATTTCATGGAGTTCCTGGACTTCATCTTTTTTTTCTACAGAAAGAGTAGTCACCTTACCAGGCAGCTGAGTATTTAACAGTCTTATCAACACATTTTCTCTATATGAATCTAATAATTTTAACAAAGAATCAAACATATCAATCTCATGGTCAAGTAGATTTGACATATCTATAAGATCGGATTTTGTCTTGCTTTTATCAAGTGCCAGATTGATTATCTTCTTTTCCCTTCTTTCATATAACTCCTTCAATATCTTCTTGATGTTGCTCAATTGGTAAGTAGTTTTTGACTTCTCATCATCTGAAAAAAATCCTTGTTGATTTTCTTTACTATCCAGAATAGATCTTTTCTCCTTTAGATAAGAGACTACATCATTCAAAAAAGAAGCATCCAGCTTTTGGAGTTCTAGCCTATCTTTCTCTCTCCTTGATATCTCAAACAGAGTTTCATAAGTTATAGTTATACCCTTATCTTCTGCCATACTACCCCCTTAAAAAAGTAAGTTATAGTTGTATTTAAACTTTTAGATAAATTACAAAACAAAACATTTTTATAGTCTGAAATTAAAAATGACATCATGAAAATACAATATTTAGTCAGTATTATGATTATACTCTTTATTTTAGGATGTAGTGCAAAAGAGATAGAAGAGCCCCTCCCTATGGGACCAGATAATGAGATGATATCTCCTCCTGAAAATGTACCTATTGAAGAGCCAATAATACCCATTGAAGAAGAATTGCCCCCTGAAGATCTGCCAAAGCCACAGGAAAATATAATCATAGAGATTCCTGAAGAAGTACCGATTGAGAATGTAGTGATGATCAAGGACAGTGGATTTGATCCAGTAGACATTACGATCTACAAAGGAGAGACAATAACCTGGGTTACAGATGTTGAAAAGATATCTAAAAGTCAATCAAGAAAGATAGCTTGCTATAGCGGAGCTTATAGGATATTCCTGGGAGAAAGTCTTACTGAAAATGGCCAAAAAAGCAGATTTAAATTTGAAGAGCCTGGAGAATATCTATGCCAGGAATTTATATATGGCTCAAGAGGAACTATAAAAGTTAAGCAATTTTCAAGACCAGCTATAACAGGAGCTGTAATAGGCGCAATTGATGGAGCAAGTATAGCGCCTATGATAATAGTGATCGGATTCATCCTTATGGCCTTATCTTTCTTAAGAAGGGACAGATATTATAATAAAGATTTTTAAAGTTTGAGTTAATTCTTCATAATATGGCTAAGCTAGAGTTTAAAGATTTAACTTTTGAAGATAAAAATGATAAGATAAGGATTACTTTTCTGAAAATGTTCTATTTTGAGCTAGATAAAACTTCATTAAAAAGGATTGCAGACTTTAAGATTGAAAAAAATTCTGTGATCTTCGAAGATATCAATGAAAGAAAAGCTCAGAATAAGTTTGGCGTGTTATTAGAAAAAGGATTTAAAGGATTAAAGAACAAGATCAACAATAAAAAAGCGATATATATCCATAAGAACTCAGGAATACCTTTGATCGGCCATGTCGCTTTTGGCATTATAGACAGGGGCACAAATCTTATAGAAGTAAAGCCGATCACAAGCTGTAATTTAAGATGCATCTATTGTTCTGTCGACGAGAACAAGCGGCCTGTTGATTTTGTGATAGAGGAAGATTACCTGGTTGAAGAATTTAAGAAACTTGTTGAATTCAAGGAAAACCAGGATATAGAAGCCCATATCGCTTCCCAGGGAGAACCATTGCTATACTCACCGATTGTAGACCTGATCGCCGATATCAAAAGATTGAAACAAGTGAAAAAGATATCCATCGATACTAATGGAACTATGTTGACTAAAGAGCTTGTAGATAAGTTGATAGATGCGGGGTTGACTCAATTTAATCTGTCTATAAACTCACTTGACAAAGAGCTGTCTAAAAAGATTGCAGATGCCCCATATGATATAATCAAGATTAAGGATATAGCAGGATATATCTCTAAAAAAGCAGGCTTGATGATAACTCCAGTACTGCTTCCGACAATTAACGATAAAGAGATGGAAGAATTGATTAAATTTGCAAAAAGTATAAACGCCAGGATAGGTATCCAGAATTTTCTAAACTATAGATTTGGAAAAAATCCTGTAAAACAGATTGGTTGGGAAGAGTTTTATCAGATGCTAAAAAAATGGGAAGAAGTATACAAGATAAAGCTTATTTTCGACGAAACAGACTTTTCTATTGAAAAGACAAAAGAACTGGAAAAACCATTTAAGAAAGGCGAGATTATAAAAGTAGAGGTTATAGCTCCAGGCAGGCTCTCTAACGAAAAGATTGCAATAGCAAAAGAAAGGATAATCACTATTCCAAATTGCCACAAAGAAGGAAAAGTTAAGATTAAGATAACAAGGACAAAACCGGCATGTAGGAAAT
>JBDRQV010000212.1:0-8752 GCA_043826105.1 Nanobdellota archaeon
CTTGTCCTTGAACTCCTCTGGCATACCCCTGTAACATTTTATATTTGCATATGCTTTTTTGCCTCTTTCCTGCTTGTATGTAAGCATGCCTCTGATCGATCTCCTTACAAAAAGGTTAGGCTGTCTTGGCAAGAATGGGCCTTTGTATGTTCCCCTGTCCTTGATTATAAGATATTTTTTTAGCGTGAAGTCTTTCTTTCCTGAGATGACTGCTTTTTCGCAGTTGATGATGTCTATCTTCTCACCTAGTAAGGCCTGTTTAGCCACATAGGTTCCTAATCTTCCTAATATCAAGTTTGTTGCATCTATTATCATTTTAACCCATTATCCTTATCTTTTTGCCTTTTGGACTTTCTTTAATAACTTCATGAATGAATGCCGCCTTTGCCCCTGTCTTATTGATCTTTTCAATAGCTCCTTCTGAAAATTGGTAAGCATAAATAGTCAGCTTGTGATCAAGTATGCCTGAACCTAAAACTTTTCCAGGAACTATGATTGTTTCGTTATCTTTAGCATACCTATTTATCCTTGAAAGATTAACAATCCTTCTTTTTCTTGTAGGCTTTTCAAGATCTACAGCTATCCTCTTCCAGATATTTACTTTCTGCTCTATTGAAGCCTTTTTCAATTCATTGATCAAGTCCTTCAATACAACATTTGTTGATCCTGTTCTTTTCATTTTCTTGTTTTTTATTATTGATCTTGAATGCGGGAGACGAGGTTTGAACTCGCGCACCCACTAAGGGACAAGGCCCTCAACCTTGCGCATTTGACCACTCTGCCACTCCCGCATAAAGGAAGTGATCACTTGAGTGCTTTTATCTTATCAGTAATCTCAGCCAGTTGCTCATTAAATATATTTACTGCTTCAATGACCATCTGTTTGCAGCTAAGCTGTCCCCATGATTCGACATAAAATATGAAATCATTTGAAGGTTCTATGCTTATCGCATCTTTTCCTACAAGATCCTGGCATGCTTCACATAAGTGGCAGTCAAGTATCCTGTCTTTTGAAACTTCAAGCTTATTATCTTTTAACTCAAAAATATTTCTTGGGCAAATATCAATAACTTTAGCAGGATCATCGATCTTTGAATTGTTTATCTCGATAATCGGCCTTTGCTTATAATGGACGAGACCTGGACTCCATTTGGTATGGACCTTTCCCTGGCCAAGCTGAGCTGTTGCCTCTAATTCCAATGACTGCCCTTTTAGTAAGTTTACAATAGGTGTTTTAGGATAAACTGGCTTTATTGCAGGATCCTTACTTTTTAGCTGAGAAGCATATACTACTCCTCCTTCCTTTGTCTTAAGTGTTATGTTCAATTGACATCTTGCACAGCCTTTTCCTTCACATTTACATTTTTCAGGAATGTTGTATGATTTAAGGTCTGTTGTCAAAGGGATCAACCCTAATCTATGGGCAATTATCTCGTCATATAATATTGAGCTGTTTTTCTTGAATTCTATATCTTCGATAGCCATCACTGGAACTTCTTCACTGATCAGTCTTCTTAAGGTGTTTGCATAGGCTGGTGTTGAGTCTTTCAAAATAAAAGAAAGCTTGTTTTCTTCTTTTTTATTTTGTAATAGTTTTATATCCATCAATAGCCCCTCTTGTTTTATTTATACTCTCCTGCCTCTCCTTCCACCTTTTTTCCTACAACCATCATGAGGTATAGGAGTGACGTCCTCAATTATACCAATCTTTAATCCTACTCTTGATAAGGCTCTTACTGCAGCCTGTGCTCCTGGCCCTGGATTAGAAGGACCATTGTGGCCGCCTGGTGCCTTGATCTTGACATGAATACCATTTATCCCTTTATCTATAGCCATCTCTGCAACTTTTTTTGCTGCCATCATAGCTGCTGTAGGGGAACTTTCCATACGGTCTGCCTTGACAACCATGCCTCCTGAAACCTTTGCTATTGTTTCTGTGCCGGTTATGTCAGTTATATGGATGATAGTGTTATTATATGATGAATATATGTGTGCTACTCCCCATCTTATTGTGCTGTTCTTCATTCTTTCTTACCCTTTGATTTGGTTTTTTCTTTTTTAGGAGCTGCTGCCTTTTTGGAATCTTTCTTTGGCCTTTCCTGTTTTCTTGGCTTTTTCTTCTCTTCTTTTTTTGGCTTGCTTTCCTGTATTATCCTTTCTGGATGATCCTGATTGAATAAAGATGATGTTGGCCTGAAATTTACACTAGCCTCTTCGTCTATCTTAACAATATATGATGGAAAACTCAATACCTTATCTCCGATAGATACGTGCCTGTGGGTTATGAACTGCCTTGCCTGGATTATAGTCTTGGAGAATTTCTTCTTGAAGACTATTGTCTGCAATCTTCTGTCTAAAACATCTTTCAGTTCGACAGCAAGTATATCCTCTACAGGTGCGCCCTTTCCGATAAGGCCTAATGAACTTAATTTACTCAATAACTGGTCTTTTTCAACTTCTGCCTGTTTTGATGTCAGGCTGATAAGCCTCTTTGCCTGACTTTTGAAATTTCTTAATAATGATTCTAATTTCCATATCTCTTTCTTATTCCTTAGACCATATTCCTTGACAAGGATCCTTTCTTCATCTATCCTTTCCCTGTTCCATGGATGCAATGGTGTTGCATACTTTTTTCTTCTTTTTTTTGGATCGCCCATTTTTATGCCTTACCTGACTTGCCTGCTTTCTTCTTGACTCCAAGAGCAAGCTTTCCTTTATTTTTTCTGAAATTAGATTTTGTCCTTTGGCCCCTTACCGGTAATCCAGATGAGTGCCTGACTCCTCTATATGTCTTGATCTTCCTTAGAAGTTTGATATCATTATCCTGAGTAAAAGTCAGATCAGAAGAGATAAGGTGTTTCATCTGTCCATCTTCGAAATCTTTTCTCCTGTTTATCATCCAAAGAGGAGCACCTGCTTTTATCGGATCTTTTATAACTGCTTCAACTTTTTTTATATCTTCGTCTGAAAGTATACCTATCTTCTTATCCGGATCTACACCCGATAGATGACATACTAAATTAGAAAACATGAAATTTATGCCTTTGATCTTTCTCAATCCCATAAAAAGAGATTTGTGTCCCTGGATATCTGTATCGGCTACCCTTACAATATGTTTTATTTCCTGTTTTGGATTTTCCATTTGATAACACTCCCATAATAAAAGAGCTAGAATTTAGGCTAAAACCCTAAAATCGCTCTGTTGAACTCGGGCTGATTAGTTATGGAAACTAAGTTTTATTTATAAAGGTTGCTATTTTCAGCTGGCAAACATATAAAATTCACGATGTACCATATATTTATAGATGGTTTATCAAAAGCTTTTTAAATTAATGAGCATTTTTGACAGATGGGGATTCAGATGGACGCTAACAAGAATTTTAAGAAAAAGACCGATCAAGTGGCAGACAAAGCTGCTGAAAAGTCTCAGCATAAGAAAGGCAAGCTTAGCGCTAGAGAAAGGATCAAACTTCTATTTGATGAGGGTTCTTTTATCGAAGTCGGTGCTTTTGCTGAACTGCAAAGCAATAACTTTAACCTACAGGAAAAAAAAGTATTAGGAGATGGTGTGATAACAGGCTATGGCACGATACATAAAAGGCCAGTATATGCTTATGCCCAGGATTTCAGCTTTATAGGTGGATCTATGGGTGAGATCCATAACAAGAAGATCGCTGAGATAGTAGATCTTTCTTTAAAGAATGGTGCGCCTGTTGTAGGGCTTTTAGATTCTGGCGGTGCACGTATACAAGAAGGTATAAACAGCCTTGATGGCGGCGGATCCATATTCCTAAAAAATACATTGGCTTCTGGCGTGATCCCGCAGATATCTGTGATAATGGGGCCATGCGCAGGCATTGCTGTATATTCTCCTGTCCTTACTGATTTTGTGTTCATGGTAGATAAGATAAGCTATATGTTCATCACTGGACCGGATGTTGTCAAGAGCGTAACAAATGAGGAAGTTGATTTCAATGGATTAGGCGGGGCAAAGATACATGCGATGAAAAGCGGTGTTGCCCATTTCATGTGTGAAGATGAAAAAGACTGCATATTGAAGATAAGAAGGCTGTTAAGCTATCTTCCGAACAATAATCTTGAGACTTCGCCTATAATAAATACAAATGACAGTGCTGAAAGAAAGAATGATATCTTAGCAAAGATAGTACCTGCTGATTCAAAGAAAAGCTATGATGTCATCGAAGTCATCAATGAGGTTTTTGATAAGAATTCTTTTTTTGAAGTTCATGAACATTATGCGCAGAATGCTATCATCGGTCTTGCAAGACTTAACAATTCTGTTGTTGGTGTTGTAGCTAACCAGCCTAAGATATTGGCAGGATGCTTAGACATAAACAGTTCTGATAAGATCGCAAGATTTGTAAGATTTTGTGATGCGTTCAACATACCTTTGATCAATCTTGTCGATGTTACTGGGTATCTGCCTGGAACAGACCAGGAGCATAATGGCATAATAAGGCATGGAGCTAAAATACTGTTTGCTTATTCAGAAGCTACTGTACCTAAGATAAGCTTAGTCATGAGAAAGGCATATGGCGGAGCATATATCGCTATGGTATCCAAGGATATGGGATATGATAAAGTGATTGCATGGCCTGGTGCTGAAATTGCTGTGATGGGAGCTGAACAGGCTGTCAATCTGCTGCATAGAAAAGAGATTGCTGTAAGCAAGGATCCTGAAAAGCTGAAGAAAGATAAGGTACAGGAATTTACTGACACTTTCTTAAATCCTTATGTTGCTGCTTCGCAAGGAAAGGTCGATATGATAATCGACCCAAAGGATACAAGGGCAACACTGATAAAGACAATGGATATGATCAGCAATAAGCGGGCTGGAATAGAAAAACAAAGAAAATATAAAAAACATGGCAATGTCCCTTTATGAGAATGGAAGATATTATCGTCACTTTAGATGGGAAAGATTATAAGGTAAAGGTTGAAGAGAATTCTGAAGGAAAAATAAAAGTGCATCTCAATGGAAAAAGCTATGATGTTGAGACTAAAGCTGATATCGAAAAAGAGATCATCTGGGCAGGCGTAAAAAAATCAAGCCAAGAAGGAAAAAGTGCAGTGGTGGCTCCTTTGCCAGGAACAGTTGTATCTATAAATATAAAGGTCGGAGATGTTGTTAAGGAAGGAGATTCTTTATTGAAACTTGTTGCCATGAAGATGGAGAATGATATTGTTGCGCAGAAGAATGGTGTTGTCAAAGAGATAAGAGTCAAGAAGAATGAATCTGTAAACAAAGATGATGTGTTAGTAGTTATTGATTAAGAAGCTTCAAGTTCTGTCCATTTGTGTTCTCTGATCTTAACTCCGTTTCTTATCAATAGCCTGGACAATACTTTGTTTTGCTCTATAAGGGCTTCATTTTCAAAATGACTCATCAGGTCATTCAATTCTTCTATCTCTTCAATCATTTTTAGGTGCAGACTTATAGCCAAATAATATTCCTGTCAGGACATTCAATGCCCATGCCTGAAAAACATTAATATGAAGTATTGATTCAAATACAAAATTCCACAACCACATCACTGGAAAAGCCAATATCAAGCCAGTGATTGTGCTTAATATAATGATAAGAAGCATGGTGTATCCCAACTCAATCATCCTTTTTAGTATGGGCACATTTTTCAATAATGACATGGTAGAATTGGTATTGGTATTCAGTATTTAAAGATTATTGTTCTATTTAAGATAATTTATGATCCCATAATAAAAAAGATTAAATATCAACAGATATTACTTTTGATATGATAAAGAACAAAACAGAACACAGGGTAAGATATGCTGATACAGACCATTTTGGCGTCGTGTATTATGCAAGATACCTTGACTGGTTTGAAACTGGAAGGACAGAGATATTAAGGGTGAAAGGCATAACCTATTCTGATCTTGAGAAAGAAGGGTATTTTGCTCCTGTCGTAAAGGTTGAAGCTGATTATAAAAAGCCTGCAAGATATGATGATATTGTTACAGTAGAAACTTCTGTCGAAAAGATAGGCAATTCGAACATAAAGTTCAGGTATAATGTATTTAATTCTGATGGTGAACTGCTTGTTGATGCTTATACTATAAATGTGTTTATAACAAAAGAGATGAAATCTGTAGATATTCCGGAAAAAGTAAGAAAGGCGTTGAGTTAACACTCAACTATCTTTATGTTAAAATTTAAATTCTTTCCAGCCAAAGGATGATTAAGGTCAATTGTAATATCTTTATCATCCACTTCTGTTATCTTTGCAGGTATCTGCTGTCCGTCTGGTGTCTGTATGCCCAATACCATGCCTGGTTTTGGCTCCTGATCCTTTGGCAGCTTGTCCTTTGGAATCTTTTTCAGCAGATCCGGATTGACCTGACCATATGCCTGATCAGAAGGTAACTTTATCTCTTTTTCCTGATCTTTTTCCATACCGATAACTGCTTCATCAAATCCTTTGATGATCTGGCCTGAGCCAACCTCAAATTCCAGCGGGTCTCTTCCATCAGATGAGTCAAAGACTGTGCCGTCATCTAATTTACCGGTGTAGTGCACCTTTATCTTATCTCCTTTCTTTATTGCCATGTTATCAACTCCTATCATCGAAAAAATAAGCAGAACTCATTTAAACGATCTTATAGAGGGAAAAAACAAATATTATTTAAGAGTTTGGGTTATTTTGTAAGGAGAATAACTATCCCAGAAAGGATTGTCAAGACATGCACAATTGTTGTAAGGATCCCTAAACCTATGCCTAAGAAAGGGAGGACCCCTATTATTATCAAGAAAATACCTATGTACACATGGATTGATTTTTTAGGCATGACTATATATTATCGAAGAAGTATAAATATCTTTTGATTAATCATATGTTTCAAGTTCTCTTGCTATCCGTGCTTTTCTTTGGATATATATCATCCATGGATGTGGCAGATCAACAGGAAGCCTGTGTTCATCTGGTAAGAAAGATTCTACACATAATACACCATAGCTTTTGTCGAGCATCTCCAATAGAGTATGTCGCTCTTCAGAATGAGGTTGTGTTTTTTCTAAACGCACTTCTAAAGGAAAAATAACATCTCTGAATAGCATCAAACGCTCGATAGGATCTTCCCTTGATACTGCATTATGATACATATCCAAAACATTATCGCCAGTGATCTTTTTAATTTCTATAGCTCGGTAAATCATCTTATTCGAATATTTTCCTTGTATCTTTTTTTGTCAGAGTTTTGTATGTACCCTGCTTTAGGTTTCCTAATGCCAGATTCCCTATCCTTATCCTTTCTAACGAAAGAACCTTAAAACCCAGCTCTTCAAATATTCTTCTTACTATACGGTTTCTGCCTTCATGTATTATTATCTCAAGTAAGTTCGGCATGTATTTTTTTACTTTTGCAGGAGATGTTTTTCCAAATTCTAAGTTGACTCCCTTTTCTATCTCTTCTATCTTATCTTCAGTTATGGGCTTGTCTATCTTTACCATATATGTTTTTTTTATCTCGTATCTTGGATGCATTATGTTATTTGCAAAATCTCCGTCGTTTGTCAATAGAAGAAGTCCTGATGTGTTGTAGTCTAATCTTCCTATCGGGAAGACCCTTTCTTTTAGTTTGATATAATCCATGACTGTCTTGTATTTTGGGTCTGTCAAAGCAGTAACGCAGCCCACTGGTTTGTTGAAGATCAAGTAAACTTTTCTTTGTCTGTTTATCAGTTTGTTATCAACAAAAATATTATCCTGTTCTGTCGCTTTATCACCTATCGTGATCAATCTATCGTTTACCTTTACCCTGCCTTGTTGGATCAATTCTTCAGCTTTCCTTCTAGAACAATAACCATAGTTGCTTAAAAGTTTCTGTACCCTGTGCATGGTAGAACAAATTATTATTAAAGTTATAAAGTTAACTGATTATTTCTTGAGAGTGATGTGATAGACACAAACCAGGCTTTCTAATCTTTTTTCAGGTTCTTTTTCTTTGAAAGCTACTGATATCCTTGAAGGTTCTAATATATCGAATGATCCTGAATCGTAGACTGCAACTCCAAATTTCCCTAATCCATCAAGATAAGTAGGAAGTACTGTTGCCAAAATATGATGAAAATAACCTCCTTCTCTAGTTACCAACAACTCGCTTTCAGGATCATCATGATGATATCTTTTTGACTTTGATCTTCTGTCTGTAGCTAATGAGGTTACTCTTTCTAATTTGTGTGATGGAAATATCCTGTAGAAAAGATCTGGTGAATATTGACTGTGTTTTTTTAGATCATCAATTATTGCAGTTTGTATATTAGTAGCATTTCTTCCATCTGCTCTAGAATACTCATCATTATCTCCAGATATATCACTAGCTATTATCTCTAATTCTCTTACTGGGACTGATTTTTTTTAGATGTCATGAATATGATTTTATATCAAAAATTGATGATCATTATTTGACTATATCTAAACAAAATCTGGAAATAAAGGCAATTGCCGACATTGTTCTGTTGCAACTACTATCGGCATGTAACGCAAAACTAATTTATCATGTATCCTTCTTGTCAAGTTTATCGGGTCTACCTTGTCAGTAACTATGGCAGTCAATAATGATCTGTCTCTCTGGTATCTTGCTAATCTTATCACTTCCTCTCCTGCATGTATCTCCAGAAGATTATTGAATTTATATACTTCTTTCATACCTAACCTGCCTGCTGCGCTTATGTAATATGCCTTTTCTGCAGTCTCCAAAACATAACCTGCTTCGG
>JBDRQV010000213.1:0-8138 GCA_043826105.1 Nanobdellota archaeon
ATCAAGTGAAATTGTAAAGAACATAGAAAAAGCAGGCAGATCAGAAAATATAAAAGCGATAATATTTGAGGTCAATAGCGGAGGTGGAGCTGTTGTTGCATCAGAAGAGATAGTCAATGCGATCAAGAACCTAAATAAATCAACTGTCGCATACATAAGAGATGTAGGTGCTTCAGGCGCATATTGGGTCGCATCAGCTACAGATTATATATTTGCAAGCAGGATGTCTGTAACTGGGTCAGTAGGTGTTATCGCTTCTTATCTGGAATTCTCTGGATTTTTGGATAGATATAACATAACTTATCAAAGGTTAGTCTCAGGAGAATACAAAGATTTGGGTAGCCCACTCAAGAAGATGACATATAGCGAAGAAGCGCTCTTTCAGGAGCAGCTGGATATGATACATGATTACTTTAAGGAAGATGTAGCTAAAAGCAGGAATCTCTCTGAAGAAGCGATCGAAGAGATAAGCACAGCTCAGTTTTTCTTGGGCATACAAGCTAAGGAAATGGGTTTGATCGATGATTTTGGCGGAAAACAAGAGGCTATAGACTTTATCGAGGAGAGACTGAACATCACAGCAGAAGTAAGTGAGATAGTTGAAAAAAGATCATTATTAGATGTATTGGGGCAGGTTATGAATGAAAAATCTTTTTATATGGGAGAAGGGATAGGTCATTCTTTAGTAAATTCAGGACAAAGCAGCCTAAAAGTATGGTCTTGATATGGTTTACCCTTTTATTATTACCTTTCCAGATATTTTTCAAATACTTCCACAACACCCCACAACATTTCCCGATACTTTCCAGAATTTTTCAACATTTCCCGATACTTTTCAAATATATTTCAAGAACATTACGCCCTGACATATACTATAGAACACCAAAAAGTATTTATATAAGTTTATATAAACTTATATAAGCTTGCCAAAACAGATAATTTCAATGAATGTAGATTCTAATGTTTATTCTAAATACGCTAAGATATGCAGAAATAAAGGAATAATAATGTCAAAACAGATAGAGAACTATATGAAAAGGTTCTTGGAGGAAGAAAATGAATAAGTATATTTTTTATATGGCAGTCATCTTACTGATCCTTTTTTTGGCAGCATGTCAACAGACAATACAAGAAGACATGCAGTGTAACTCTGATTCAGACTGTGTTCCATCAGGATGTTGCCATCCCAACACATGCATAAACATCGACCACAAACCTGATTGTGAAGGATTATCATGCACTATGGATTGTAAACCAGGCACGATGGATTGTGGCCAGGGCAGATGCGTCTGTGAAAATAAAGCGTGCAAAGCACAGATAAGGGAGAGTATATGATAATATCTGATGATGGCGGATAAGATGGCAGATAAAAATGGATAAAGACAATCAACCAAACATAAAGACGAACAATCAAGAATAAAGGCAAACAACCATGAATAAACTATACATAACTTTAATGATTGTAATATTGATAGCTATTCTCCCAGTTTATTCTGCAGATATAGACTATGCTGTAGAAGAACAGCTCAATTCGAATGATACTGTCTCTGTGATCGTATTACTGGAAGAAAAACCAGAAACATCCACAACTTCAGATGCCAAAGAAATCATAAAAGACCAACAACAGGAGGTTCTTGAAAAACTGGACATAAAAGATAATGATCTGGAGAAAGACTATGATATAGATGTAGCGCATGAATACTCAAATATAAATGCTTTTTCTGGTGAAGTTACAAAAGAAGGCCTGGAAAAGTTAAAGCAGGATCCAAATGTAGGCAGCATTAAATTGAATGGAGTAAAACATATCACTCTGACACAAAGTGTTCCTCTGATCAATGGAGATGATACAAGAGCCTTGATACAGAACGGATATAATCTTACAGGTGAAGGCGAAACTATCTGTATATTGGATACAGGGATTGATACAGATCATGTCGCATTTACTGGTCGTATTCTTGCCCAGTATTGTTATTGCAGGATTGACGGTGGTTGTTGTCCAGACACCACAACAGAAGATGACAATGCCGAAGACGACGAAGGCCATGGTACTCACGTAGCTGGCACAGCAGCAGGAAATTATGGCAGCTTGACAGGTGTAGCTCCAGCAGCAGGCATAGTATCTGTAAAAGTATGTAATTCTGCAGGTTCTTGCAATGATGATGATGTGATTGCAGGAATTGACTGGTGTACAAATAATGCAGATACATACAACATAACAGTCATAAGCATGAGCCTTGGAGATCATTCAACAAATAATGATTACTGTAATAGCGATTCCATGGCTTCAGCGATCAACATCGCAGCTGGAAAGAACATATCAGTAATAGTCGCATCTGGAAATGATGCTCAATTGAATGGTATAAGCAGCCCGGCATGTGTTGAAAATGCTACCCCCATAGGTGCAGTTTATGATGCTAATGTAGGAGGTATAGCATGGTCAGCATGTACAGACGGATCTACAGCAGTAGACAAAACAACATGTTTTACTAATAGGGGCAACATATTAGATTTATTAGCTCCAGGCGCATTGATTACAGCTCCATACAACAATGGAGCAACATCTACTCTTGGAGGTACTTCTATGGCAACACCTCATGTTTCAGGGGCAGTTGCTTTACTAAAGCAGTTCGCACGTCTGCAGAATGGAACAGACTTAACCCCTACAGAGATAGAATACGTATTTAATACAACAGGAGTTCAGATAGATGATACGGCTTTGTCAGGAAGGTACTATTCCAGAATTGATGTTTACGCAGCTATAATGTCATTAGACACATCAGCCCCAGACATAAACTTCACCAGCCCAACACCCTCCAACAATAGTTATAGTATCAGCTCTATATTGATCAACATATCTTCAAGCGAGGTATTATCTTCAGCTATATTGGAATGGAATGGAACAAACCAGACGATGGATGGTTCAGCAAATAATTTCTATCTTAGCAAAACAGGCATAAATGAAACTACTTACACTTATAAAGTATATGGCAATGATTCGACAGGAAAATGGGGTGTTTCTGAAACAAGAACCGTGCTTGGCGATACCACATCTCCAACATATAGTAATAATATAAACTACAGCACAGATTTTAGGATATATTCCAATTTTACAGCCAACATAACTATATATGACACAAATCTGAGCTATTATATATTCTCACACAATGCAACAGGCACATGGCAGAACATAACTAACTTGATATCAGGTGCAGAATACAATGCTTCAGAAAGCACAAACATAACTGTATCACAGGGAAAAGAAGTTTGCTGGTATTATTGGTTTAATGATTCAGCAGGCAACATTAATCTTTCATCAGATTATTGTTTTTATGTTGTAAATACCTTACCAATATCGACTAGTATATCTATCACATCAAGCGATTCTTCAAACAGGACAAACAGCACATTGACAGGAAGCTTTGGTTACTATGATACTGACGGTGATGTACAAGTAGACAATGAGACGACATGGTACAATAATTCAGTCGAGATAACAGAACTAAGAAATATCACTCAACTAAACTATCAAAACATAACCAAAGGACAGGTCTGGATATTTTCAGTTAGAGTATATGACGGTTCAAACTGGAGCAGCTGGACCAATTCATCTAATTTTACTGTCCAGAACACGATACCTTCCTTATCTATAAATTATAATCTAACGACAGTAAATGAGACTCAGACCATAAACATAACAGTCGATGCATCAGACCCAGATCCAGAAACACTGATCTATTCCATAAACAATACATTATTTGCCCAATCAGGCGACAACAAAAGTTTCACATGGACGACAAACCTTACAGACTCAGGTTTTTACACAGTAAGGATAAATGTTAGCGATGGAACAGATTCTGATTATCATGATATAGAGATAACTGTTTTAGATGCCACTGATTTTAACAATGATGGTAATCCTGATTTTAATGATACTGATGACGACAGCGATGGCATAGCAGATGCAAGCGACGCATTGACAGGAAATACAACCAACATTAACTCCACAACAACTATAAAATTATTGGTAAACGGCACACTAAACCTTTCACAGTCATTTACAGGCAGATTAAAAGTAAATATTACAGGCCAAAATAATATCACTCTATTACAATTTGACTGGAATTTTAGCAATCAGACATTAGTAGTTAACTGGACAGTTGATTATAATTCAACAGCCGGCTCTATGAGGATCAAAGGTCTTGATTTGACATCATACGGCATAACTAAATCTGTTTACATAAACAAATCCAGCACCATTTACAATTACGTGTGCATATCTGATGATGAATCAACTGCAGTATCTTCTTTGCCAGACGACTGTGCAGGCTACACAAAAATTATATGCAGCACATCTGGACAGTGTATAGATAATGGAAATAGATTCAAGATAACTAACTTAAGTCACACCGCTGTAAAAGGGATATATGTCGCAGGTGGCGGAGGAGGCGGTGGCGGAGGAGGCGGTGGCGGAGGAGGCGGAAGCACATGCGCAGAAAGATGGAGCTGCACAGATTGGTCAGAATGCCAAAGTTGGGTCCAGACTAGAAGCTGTATAGATCTAAACACATGCGGAACATTTAACAGCAAGCCAGAAGAGACAAAAAGATGTGTAACTGCATTTGAAAGCAAGCCGAAAGAGCCAGAGCCAGCAGCAGACATCACTCCGCAGCCAAAAGTCGAACAGGCAGTTCAGCTAACTTCACCTCAAATCCAGCAGACAGAATTTTTTGAGCCTGAACAAGGATATTTTGACAGGATCTTGACAGGTATGGCTTTTTTAATCTCAGATAATATAAACATAGGAACAATAATCTTTATTTTAATGATCATACTGTTGGTCATATATCTATCAAGCCATTCAGGATTAAAGAACATTGAAAAGCATGTAGAACATCTTATACTCAAAGGCCACCATGATGAGCACATCAAACAACATCTAAAAAAAACAGGATGGAAAGAACACCATATTGATTCAGCCATAGGCAATATCAAGAAAAAACTAAGTGTCCTTGAAAGTTTTGTTAAAGAATCAGATAAAGGAGGATATGATAAAGGTACGATAGAAAAAGCACTTAAAAAAGCAGGCTGGAAAAACCATCATATAACTTATTTATTCAAGAAGATCTGATCAAAAAAACTTTATCGTTCTTTCTGACAATTTTTTCTGTTTTAACGCCGACAATCCTTCCCTTTTTACCCATGTCTATTTTTGCCTTCTCTACTTCAATTGATGCAACTTTCTGTTCAACAACACCAGTATTGTTTCCCTGGAACATTATCATATCACCTAATCTTAAGTCAGCTGTCTCTAACTTTATTTCAGCCACACTCGGTTTTTTATAATAGTTCAGTACCTTGCCAAGATAGACCTTTTTCTTAGTAGCTTTGGTGCCATAGACATCTGTCCAGGAATCCATTGGCTTTCCTAGATAAAATCCAGTTGAAAATCCCCGATTATATACTGTCTTGATCTTCTTCTTCAATAAGCTCTTTAATTTTGAATAATCCTTATGCTCAGAACAATAATCGATCGCATCCCTATAACACTCTGTTACAATTTTTACATATTCAGGGCTTCTGTTTCTGCCTTCGATCTTAAAGCAGTCTATCCCTGATCTGATCAATCTATCGATAATATCAATCGTACACAGGTCATTCGGGCTCAAGACATAGTCTTCACCGATCTCAAACTCATGTTCTTCTTCGATATCTTTGATCAGATATTTTCTTCTACAAGGTTGAAGGCATTCTCCTCTGTTAGCAGACCTGCCAAACACATCCTGGCTTAAAAAACATCTTCCAGAAACACTGACGCACATTGCACCATGGACAAATGTCTCGATCTCAACATCTATTTTTTTATTCTTGATAGTCTTGATTATCTTTTTTATCTGCTCCAGGCTCAGTTCTCTTGCTAAATTTATCCTTTTCAAATTCTTGATTTTATCCCTCAAAAACATGATAGTCTCAAGATTGCTCACATTAGCCTGAGTTGAGATATGGATCGGCAATCCTAATTTCTCACACTCTTTTATTACAGAAAAATCCCAGCAGATTACACCATCGATCTTCTCTTTTTTCAGTCTCTCCAAAATCTTTCTTACTTTGATGTGCTCATCATCATATATTATAGTGTTCAATGTAAAATAAGCCTTAACATCATTGCCATGGCAGATCCCAATAACCTTTCTGACATCATTCATTTCAAAATTCTTTGCACCCATCCTCATATTCAGCTCTTTAATCCCAAAATAGATAGAATCAGCTCCAGCATCTATCGCAGCCTTAAGGCTTACAAGATCCTGCACAGGCGATAATAGTTCTGGTTTCATATATTGACAAGATTAAATGTTTATTTAAATAGTTTACTTAGATTTAAATAATAATCTGTGTTCCACTCGTCTTATGTATGCTGCTAATGAATTTAAATGCAAAGACAGATGTACATCATGCTGTGAAAGTCCAGGATTGATCATAGATCCGACGCTTGCAGATATGTACAGGATAGGCCTATACAGGAATAAGGGCATATTGGATGTTTTTGAAGAGTCTTGTAAAACTTGGTTCAGGGATCATAGTGGAACAGATATAATTATTGCATTTGACATGCCTTGTCATTATATCGAAGATAATCTATGTGGAATACATCCATACAAGCCGATTGTCTGCAGGATCTCTCCTGAGATGCATTTTATGGCTACAGATAAGGTCAGAAAACAGATAAGTAGATTTATACCTTGCTTATCTGAAGATATGGCAATAGATGCGAAAGTAGCCCGTAATATACGTAAACTTCAATATTTAGGAGGGATAGAAGAACAAGATACTAAAGAAGCGATATATTCTCCATCAATAATACTATCTAGTGATCCAACAGAATATTTTATGCATCACCCTATCTTTAGGGATAATATAAGGGGCAAAGAAGAAGACATACCTTTTACGATAAAATGTCAACAAGATGCCTTAGCTGCAGATTTTCTAGAGACTATATTAAAAAGGCTTGAAAAAGCAGTTAAAAAAACAAGAGTTATGGATAAGATAAAAAGAACGACTGAAAGATATTTTGCTATATCTCGCTGATATTGACCATAGTGACATCTTCTTCCATCCTTGGGCACGCAGTGTTTACCCATGCATCGACAAATGGAAAATTCTCAAGCTGTACATAATCGATAGTATCTGCAACAAAAACATAAAACTTTTTATCCTTATATTTATTTTCTAATATATCCAATTTTCTGGCATCGTAATTCTGTCCTGGCTTAACACTGACCAATATGCCAATATTCTTAGAGCTGAAAAACTTTAACAAAGCGCCTTTCTTCCTTTTTTTATAATTCTCAACAATCTTATCATCTAATCTTGTAAACTTGCTGCTGACAGGATTAAACACAAAAACTTCTTTTCCTGTCTCCAGCTTAATCTTGATAGGATGGAACTGTCCTGTACCTATATAGAGAAAAGCATCAACTTTATCTTTGACTTCTGAAGCAGCACTAACATCACAGCCCAAAACCTGTCCCCTATATTTTTGTTTTCCTTTTCCAACAGATATCTCTTTATCTTTCTCGACCATGGTTTTTTCAATATCATCTAAATGGTCGACAAACTGGACTGTAGTCGCTAACCCGATCTTCAAAGGAAGCATACATGCATCTATCTTCTTCAAATCAATCTTTCCTTTATATTTTGCCTCTAAAAATAATGTTTTCATCTTGATCAATTTATCATCAGATCTTTAAAAACTTTTCTGCTTACTTTAATTACCCCACGGTAAGATTGGATCTAATTTATTCAGCTTTGCCTTATGCCTCATTCTTCTCAGGGCCCTAGCCTCTATCTGACGTATCCTTTCTCTGGTTAGTCCCTCTTCTATTTGGCCGATCTCTTCTAAAGTATATTCAATCCCATAACCATACTTTATCTCTCCCTTTTCTACAACACCTAAACCAAATGTTTATAAATATTAAAGATTAAGTTCAGCACATGGGCCAATTAAAAAAAGTCTTAGGATTTCCGGCAATATTATTGATAACGATAAACTCGATAATGGGTACAGGCATATTTTTTCTTCCAGCTGTCGGAGCAAACGCATCTGGTCCGGCGTCTATAATATCATGGTTATTGATGGCCTT
>JBDRQV010000214.1:0-9595 GCA_043826105.1 Nanobdellota archaeon
AAACTCTGAAGTGTTAGTTACATGATCTGCTTTATCTATTGCAGATACTCTGATATAATATGTTCCGTCTGCAAGTATAGTAACCACTGTTGTTGAATTGCTTGTTATTGTTGATATGCTGTCAAAATATTTAACATAATCAAAAGAGGTGCTGTTAAATATCCTTAATTCATACCTGTCAAAATTAACTTCTGTAGTCAAGTTCCATGCTACATACGGAGTTGAATCTGTACTTGCTGTATTATTTGAAGGACTCAATATTTTTATATCTGAAGGAGATGTTGTATCTAGAATAAATGATAGATTGCCTCCAGTTGAGATGTATCCTTTATTTCTTGCAGTATCATTACATTCAACGTTCCAACTATATGTTCCATCTGAAGTAGACGTAAGATTTATTTCTACCTGTGTTCCAGACGTTGCAGAAGTTGAAGTATTTATTCTCCATGTTCCCGATTTGTTTGTGTAAAACAAACAAGTATCAAGATTGCTTGAGTCGACTGGAAGATAAGTTACTAATTGGCTTACTGTATTAGTTATGTATTCTCCATTAAGAGGAAAGACTACACTAACTATAGGTTTAGTTGCATCAACTCCGAAAATGTTAGTATCTGTTAATGCATAATCACTTCCATTATAACAAGTAACATTAACTGCATAACCTATCCCTGAAGAATCTTGGAAAGATAATCCTACTTTATTTGAACCATTCGGAACATTTGTATAATTGCCTTTCAATGCAAACACGCTAGTCTCATTAGTATGTACAGCACACCAAGGCAAGATTAGATTATTGTCTGTGATAGTAAAATTCACCCAAACAGAATGAGATAATTCCCAAGAGTTATTAACTGGCGAATCTAATGTTACGGAAACCGCACTTACCATAAATGAGCATAGTAAAAATGTGATGATTGTTATTAGGATTTTTGTAATTTTCATTTTGCCTCCTACATACTCAACGTGGTTGTTAATGCTACTGTGCAAGTCACTGTTGCAAATTGCAGTCCGCCAGTTGAGTTTACTGTCACAGTTGTTCCTCCAAAAGATGCACCGACATTCTGTATCTCGATAACATCTCCGTTTGAATATCCAACAGTGATTTGTGAAATGTCAACAACTACCCTTTTGTTGGCATCTGTTACTTTAACAAAAGATTTGCCTGTTGTCCTATTGGTTATGACAACTTGTGAGTATGCCACACCATTAGAGTCTAATGCAACTCCAATTAAGTGTGGAACTGTTGTTGCAGCGGTTGGATCGGTCATTTCTTTCCTCCCCCTTTATTCAAAAAAGCATATCCTTCATCAATAGCTTTTTCAATTCTCTCTTTTTCTTTACCTTTTAATCCTTTTAGTTTCTCAGGATTAACACCAATGAACTCGGCCTTTTCTTCTATTGTTTTTGTCATATTTATCACCTTTAGTAAGCAAGTACAGTTACTGTAGCTCCTGCATCAGCCCTGATAGTTATCTTAGTCCAATCTATTCCGCTCTTAAATGTATTCCATCCAACAGCAAGAGGAACTGGTGAAGTTAATGCTCTTCCATTAATATGTGTCAATGAACTTGCTACGCTAACTTGTATAGCTACTTTCCTTGCAGGTTGTCTAAGGTCGTAATATTTAGCTGATGCAGTATTAACACCAGAGGCTTTGAAATAAAAAGTACAAGATGCACCAGCACTTAATGTGATGGAATTACAATCTTGTCTCCCATTTCCAAGCAGAGTTATGACTTCTATGTCTCTTGACATTCAAATCACTTCTTTTTCTCTTCAAATTTAGGTTTCTCTTCAACCTTTTCTTTGCCTAGCTTTTTCCATTCTTTGCCTGTTGAGGCATCTATGCTATAATGAACCATCTTGTTTACCTCCCGTACAACACTAACCTTCCTGCTAATGTTGCTCCGTCTAGAAATGTTACTGTGTTGCCAGACCAAGTTATGCTGATTGAATCATCAGTAGTACAATCACAATGACCATCTTCTATCTTTATTAGATGTGGAATAACCAAAGTATTGTTATTAGCTACAGAAGTTAAATCAGCAGTTACCTTTTTCTGGTCTCCTGAATTATGTATCGCCCAATTTGTTGCAGTTACCATGTTTGTTCACCTTTGTTTAGTATATAAAAAAAATAAAAAAAATCAAGCCCCTGGTGGAGTTGATAAGTTGTAGATTAGTGAATGTGTGTCAAATCTCTTCATAAGGAATACTCCATACGTTTTGAAGTATCCACCCTCTACATCATTCCTCTGATTTGCATCTGCACCCTTAATGGGTTGATGCATCTTATCTACGCCAGCTACATTTGTAAATACAATGTTATCCATATCAAGGAAGTGCATTGCGTTGTCTGCATCACTGAATGTTGCATTTGTACCATCTCCAGTAACTCCTGCAAAAGCCATATATCTGCTACCGATAATTGGATGGTTCTTCCAAGCAAGGACAGATACACCACCATCAAGCTGTGCCATAGAACCCCCTACAACAAATCTTCCTTGTGGTGCTATCAATGCAGATATTTCGTTTAGCCTGTCTTCAGAGCAAAGAAAGATTCTCCTGTGAGTCTTTCCACCTTTCTTATCGCTTGCTGTGATGGCTGCGTTCAAAAGAACAGTTGACAATGGACTTTGTGTAGCTGAATCTGTACATACACAATTCACATTCAACTTATATTCCTTTGCAGTAACTGTTGCACTTCTGGTACTTCCATAAATTGTTGAAGCATCATTAAGCCCACCATGCGAACCATCTGACATAGCTACTGCTGAACTCATAAGCTGATACAATCCCTTATATGAACCTGAAACGCCGATAGTTCCTGTTACTGTTATTCCTGATGAATCTGAACTTGTATCATCACCAAGAATAAATGCCTGTTCTTCTACCTGAGCCATAGCATCAATAGCATCTTTAGCTTCTGATGCAATAGCATTGAAATAACTTGAAGAGGCTGCAATAGTAAGTCCAGTCACTTCATAATCACTTCTCAATGACTTTGCCTGAGCATATAGCTGAATAAACTCTGAAGGGTATGGTGTTCCGCCTGCTCCATCACTATAAAACTGTACTTTTGAAGTTGAACCCATATTAACTTTCATGTTCCAAATTGCTGCAAGCTGTCTTATACTTGTTCTTTTTACTAGAGGAGAGAAATCAACACTTTTGTTGTAAGACTCAATAATCATCTTATCAATTCCTTTATTGATAAAGACTGCTCCTACGCCTGTCCTTGAATCTCCACCTGTCACTTCTGTGGTACTGTCTAATGCAGTTCTTATCTGCAAAAATGCATCGCTGATCATATTAATCACCTTTGTTGTTTTGAATATTATGCTACCTTTCTTGGCACTACCATATCGGCAGTGCTACTTTTCAATATACGAGATTCATGTATGAAATCTACGTCTCTTGGGTCTGTTCCTGCAAGGGGGTCTACTTTAACCTGAAGATTTACAAGTTCACCAAAACCTGCCATACGATTGTCAATACTTGGTGTCTTTCCATCTTTAATTGTTTGGATTGTCTGGTCATGTGCCTGTTTGATGGATTTTATGTTCTCTTCATAAAATTTCTCATCATACTTAGGTTTTTGTCCTTGTCCAAACTTATCTTTAGGAGTCACTACGCCCTTTGCAGAATTTGTTGAATCTTCGTCTTTCTTTTGTTTCAGAAGTTCAACTTCTTTCTGTAGTGCCTCATTGGCTTTTTTCTGTTCATCCATTTGCTTCTGTATTTCTTCTTTAGTCTTTGTTTCTTCAGCAGCTTTCCTGTCTGCTTCTTCTTTTGCTTTCTGCTGGATAAGTGTTTCCTTTTCCTTAGCGATAGCTTCTTTTTCAGCCTTAACTTTTTCAAGTTCGGCCTGAATCTTCTTAAGTTCTTCATTTTCCATTTTAGTTCCTCCATTCGTAAAGTCTTGAGCAGATCGTATAGCTACTTCAACGATGTTATTGTTCAAGTCTGCTGCACCCTGCACATAAGAAAATCCTTTTAGGTCTAAGTCGTTAATTATCGGATTTCCATCATCATCGTATGATACATCAGTAACGACAAATGTAGGGCTTATGCCATTGAGAAACTTGTTCTCAAGTGAGTACCATACTGCATCAAAATAATTTTTATGAGAATCATCTATCTGTCGGAATAAAGGATTAAGCTCTGTCTCTATCTTTAGTCCTTTTTCGTCTATATCTAAGTTATTCACCTTAGCAAGAGGAAGTGCTTTAGTATCAAGCATCTGCTCAATGTTTTTCATCTCAATATCAGAAAGCCTATCTTTTAACATAGCCTTGATATTAGTGTTAAGACCTATCTCATGCATACCATCAACAAACACTTTCTTATACTGTGCCTGTCTTTTCATGCTTTCTATAGCATTCTTGGTCATTATAGAATGAAGGCTCTTCACAACCTTACCATCTTTATCATGCACATAACCATAAGTATCTTTAGAATTTGGAACGCCACCATAACCAGTGACTATATATCGTGGATTTTTTTCAGTAGGAGAACGAATTTCAAGAGTGTCCGTAACGAATCTGTGAGTCATGTTTATTTTTTCTTTTTCTTTAAACCGCATGGCATTTTATTCACCGTTTGTCGTCTAGTCATCAATTCGTATACTAATATATGTAAGGGAAAGTATTAAAATCTTTCGATTTTGGGTTCTCTTCTTCAGGAATTTGAACCTCATTATCGACGATATATCTAGGTGAACGCATCTCTACACCTTTTGACTGAAGCTTAGCTCCGCCTTTGTCTGAAACTCCTTTCTCATTTCTGTTCTGAGTCATGTCTGAATTGCTCTTATCCATCCTTTGTCGACTAGGATTAAGCTCCATGTTCTTCCTTAATTGCTGTTCATCAAAGTCATTTTCATCAAAACCCACAATACCTCTTTCATCAAGGTATTTAATCATAGCTTTAGGTTTCAGACCCATATCTCTTAACAATCCAGCAGACTGAAGTATCTCTGTTTCTCCTTTCCTGGAAATCTCATTATACCTAACCTCAACCCTACTTTCTGCTCCGTCCCCTTTAGTCTTATACCCCAAAGCAGGAAGAAACACATTGTTAAGTTGTGGCTCTATAACATTGCGATGGACAGCAGCTATCCTTACATCAAACGGTCTTTGCTGTGATTCGGTAATTCCCCTATTATCTCCAGCAGATTCCTCTACCCAAGACAAAGGAACTCTTGTAACTTTCAATACTTCCATCCTAAGATAACGCATTACATCAAGCAATTCCTTATCATACATAGGATCAACTTTAGCCAATATTGCTGAAGATTGCGGATTCTCTGAATTAGTAACAAGTATTGGTTTTTTGTAATTAGTCTTTGTAGATTGAAGTTCATTCTTTATAACATTTCTTGACCTTTCAGATGCACCCGCAAGATGCAATAAGTATCTTGGAGGCATATTAATAAAGATGTTCATAAGATAATTCTGAGAATAAAGTTTAGTCGATATTGCTGTTGAAGCTGGTTCTAATGGAGAATACGAATAGATTGAACTTCCAAGAGGCATAAGCCTAAAATGTATAACTTCATCAGGATTAAAAGGGATTCCTTCTGTCTTTTCTTTCTCGATTATTTGTTCTTCTGTCAATCCTGAAAGATTAAATGGTCTCTGGACATATCCCTCTACTTTTCCATGAATGTCATACTTGATACGCATTTCTGTGGTTTCAAGGACATGAAGCTCATTAGGAACAGGACTATCTTGTTTTCTCATCTCTACAAAACAATCACCATAATAAAACAATGACCTAAATACATTTGACTGTATCCTGTCATAATCAAGCTTAGTCTTAAATAATACTCTAAGTTTCTTTCTTTGCTCAAGAGTTCCCCTGATAAAATCATAACCTCTGTAAGTTGCAAAGTCAACGAATATCTCACAAGCAGTAGACAAATCAGTATCTCTGCTTATCAAGTCAAGCATTGTCCGATACTCAATGTTTGGTTCTCTTACTGACGATACTGGATCATGGATGTCTTTGACTAATCCTCTAGAAGTCCTTATACTTAATGGTTCATTAAATTCAACTTTCATGAATGGGATTTATGATAAAACTACAATATGTAGTTTGGAATATATAAATATTTCGTTTTTGGGGGTTTATCGTATATAATTTGTATCTTTATCTACTTTTTGCAATTCTGCATCAATCTCTTCCTGAGTCATCCCAATTTCCTTTAATCTCTCGATAAGCAGTAGATTTCTATAATCTATTGTTTCGTTCTGTTTAGATATAGCTGCTTCAACTTCTGCAACATTACTTTCGATTTCTTCAAGGTCTTTCTTTAATGCTTCAAGTTTCTTTTTAGTAAACTCTTTCATCAAATCAATCCACTCTGGTGATTGTTGATATTTATAATCTGGACTGATAGGTTCAAAACCGTTCTCTAATTTTATGTTGCATTCTTTAATTTCCATCTTTTTCATATCAAGAAGAGAATTATACATTGGTGCACCCACAGGCAATCCTTTTTGGTATAACCCCGCCTGTACTTGGGTTTCATACTTTGTTTCATTTCTTTCACGAACTTTTATATTATTTTTAAGTTCTTCAAATAACGATTTCTTTTCTTCTTCTATTCTTTCTCTTTGTTTCTTGTTTCTTGCCATATTAATCTCCTCCAAATTCAGCAGTTATGTTTTCCACATACTGCTTTAGTTCTTCATCTGACATTTCCTTAACTCCTTCATAATACTTTTGATTTCTCCACTGACCCATGGGTCGTTTTGTTACCATATTCCCTATAGTAAGATTTATAGAAGACACTCCAAAGTCAGAATTAAGTGTCATGTCAAGAAAAGGAATACAAGCCATCATATCTGAATCAAATGTGTCACATAGCTGACCTGTAGGTGCTTTGATACTGATTAAGACTTTCTGCTCTGTTTCTTCAATTATCTTCATCTCAAACTGCTGTATTGTGTTCCATTTAGGAATCTTTAAGATTCCCTCTTTTAGCTTTGCCCTGTATGAATATGCAGCACAGTTCCTATTTACGCCATCTGTTTTGCTCATCTGGTCTGACCTGAAGTTATATAGAGTAAGAGGAACATTGGCATTAGACTTAATCCATCTGTTTGTTGTATCTCCCTGCGGACAATCATCTGCTACTATCCATTGCAGATTGTATCGTTTCTTCATATTCTGTATGCTATGCTCCCAATCTGGATTAGTGATGTTGTTTGTATCAAAATCAGCAGGACACCTATACTGGAACAACTGGATAATCTCTCCTTTGATTACTGTTCTGATAGTCAAAACAGTCCTGGATACCTTCATGCCATAATCAATACCTAGACTGCAAGGAGTATCTTTCCATTCATACACTTGAGGAGTATCTTTTACTCCTGCATCTACCTCTTCATGCGAAAAGAACGATGAAGCTGTTACTGTAAACAATGATTCAAACTCTTGCTGCCATAACTTAAACTGACCAGATTTAGTCATAGCTATCTTTTCTGACTGAACATACGCCTTGTATTTTGCACATTCAGGAGTATCATCATCCCAAATCTCATGACTGAACCAGAAATGCTCATAAGTGTTATCTTCATTAGTTCCTTCAGGATCAATAGCATCATAGAAGAACCCTACTATTCCTTCTGCTGTTGAAGAAAGGATTATTCCGCCACCAGTCTCTGCTACCATGACTGAAGCAAGTCTAAAGAAATCATCAGGAGACATATCAACACATCTTAACCTGTGGGCTTCATCAAGAATAAACCAAGATGCAGACTTTCCTACTGCTTTCATTGTTGGTGGTATAGATTTCATGAAACAATCGTTAAGAAATGTTGTCTGGTGACTGTTGTTAGGCTCTTTCAAACTACCTGTGAAGAAGTGCTGGTCTGATGTATATTGACTCATGTGCCTGTCACCATCATACAGGATAAGTTTTATCTTCTCAAGCAACTCTACTGCTGCTTCATCTTCTTTAGAGCATAGATAGATAACTGTGATTTTAGAGATACTGACTGGATATTTGTTATACCAACAAGCCCAAATGCAGAAGATTCCTAGACTGATACTCTTTCCAAGCTGTCTAGCCCAACATACTGCTATCCTCTGTCCTATCTCATCATTCCTTTTTTTAGCATGGATTATCCTATCCATGACAAAAGCCTGATGAAGTCTCACTTTCTTGCCTAAGAAATAATAAGCAAAGATAACTGGGTCTTCTTCAGCCAATTCAGCAATCCTGGATTTATCTATGTTAGTAAACTTCTCTTCATAAGATTTCCTGAACGCATCGGGAATCTTAGTATAGTTTGGCATTATTGATTAACCTCACAATCTCCAAGAGTTAAATCTGGTTTATCTGTAAAACTTACCTGAGCTACCCAATAATATGCACAAGTAGCCACATCAAATTCCTGAGTTAAACTTACTATCAATCCTTTATGTTTTTCCATTTTGGGATTATTTCTTCATTTAGTATAAAATAATTATTTTTTATTCACTAATCTCTGATTATATGTTCTGATTTTTTGTTTTCTATTTGAGGATTAATGTTAAAATTGATGGTCTTGGCAGATAAGATACCTGCCTGTTGACCACCCTCACTTTTTCTGCCTTCACGATCTGCTATCTTGCTGTAACCGCTCCTGACAGCCATGTTCAACCGCTCCCACCACAACCGAATAGTGTTAAGCTTAATATCATAATTGGAAAGGATTGTAGCTTTGTCTTTGGATGATAAAGTTTTGTCATTCAGCACTTTGTCCTTCTCAACACCAATCTCTTTATTAAGTTTCATGAATTCCTGATAATCGGACATCATCTGAAGCTTTGCCATATACAAGCTAAACTTCTCCCAAAAACAACTTATACTGTCACCGTCCTCATATAAAGATAAAATGTGAGAAGAATACTCAGGACAATAACCTTTGATTCTTCGGAGATTCTTCTGTTCGGTCTGTCCGACCTTCACATCAGAACCTTCCTCAGAAACACTATGCTTAAAATTCTCTTTATCATGCTCATTATCATAGTGCCTAACTTCATCAGTAAACTCATACACCATACCATCAGCAATATCATCCTCAGTAATACCATGAGGACACATATCATTAACTCTCCATATACAAGCTTTGCAACCATTTTCTATCAAGTCATGCTCTGGTATAAACAATCCTTTCTGAAATCTTGAAGTTAGATCATTCATTCTTAACCTCAGGGAAATAATCAACAAAAAGTCTACGCAAAACATCATCATAACTCTCTCGTCTATGTATCTTTTTACTATCTAAGAAAGACTTTATTGCTAAACTAACTACCATAGTGGATTTATCCATATATACCTAAATATAGCAACATATATATAAATGTATCGATTTGAAATGTTAAAAATATGCGGAAGGAACCTACATATCTTCATGATCCCCCTTCCTTTCTTTTCGCATTCCTGAACTACTCTTCAGTGACGATTATAGAATTTCACTAAAAAAGAGTGGTGAATAGTTACTAATTTGAGAGTACTAACTAATTTGCTCCCTGTAAACAGGGAGGAAGGGAGGAAGGGAGAAAGGAAGAAAGGAAGGAAGAAAGTAAGTAAGTAAGTAAGG
>JBDRQV010000215.1:0-5266 GCA_043826105.1 Nanobdellota archaeon
ATTTTATAATGTAAAATATTTTGTTTAACTACTTATTAAAAGTTTTTATTCATATACCCACTGTGCTTCATAAATTGTACCATTATTATTGTTGCTTGTTGAATCATAAATCATTGAGCCGCTTGCTTCATTGAACTTCCAATATGCAACAAGATCCTGTTCATTACCTATTAATTCTCCGTTCATATTCTGTTGAAGCTCTGTTTGAGTAAGAGATTTATTCCATATACGGACTTCATCTAAGGTGCCATTAAGGTAATAAGATGGAGGACCCCAATCTACCTTTCCAATAAACAATTCATTAGTTGTTATTTGTAAAGGACCATAAAATGTGTCATTTCCAACTTCATCTCCATCAATATAAATTCTAACTATATCTTCAGTGTCATCCCATGTGAATGCGTAATACTTCCATATATCACTCTCTTGGGACTCATTAACATTTATATAATGAGATCCGTCAGTAGAATTCCATAAATTAACTATAATACTTGTAGGTAAAACCCTTATTCCATAATTATTATTTTTCATCATCAGGGTCTGTTCTCCAGTCATATCAAACTTTACTCTTGCTTCAAAAGTTATCTTATCAGTAAGACCTAAACTACCAGAATGATTTACATTAATATAATTATTCAATCCGTCAAAACTTAATGATGATCCATACATAATATTATCTTTAATTGAAGTTTCAACTTCACTTACAATTTGATTATAATTTAAACTTTCATTTTCCCATACATTCAAAATATTCAATAAAGGATTGACACTTGTATAACTTTCATTGCTTATTACATAATTGAATGCCCAATCCTGGTTATTTAAAACAGCTATAGAATCAAAACTACCAATTGTATTTGTTCTATCTAAATTAACAGTATAAATTTGTTTATCTTGATATTCAGTTGAAGTAGGAATTATATTGTTAATTGCTTCTGAAATAGCCTGTCTTGCTTCTGTTTCATTATCTGTAGGAGGAAGTGTATAACTTATATTTAACAATGTTCTTATTGTTTGATCATCTTCTGCTCCAAATATATCCCAATTCATATACCAATGCTCTCCGCTTATATAATCTGAATTATCCCAGTATATAACATGGAACCATCTGTCATTCTGTAAAGATTGATTAAATTGCTCTAAAACATTGCTTCCTATTGTACTATTGGCTATTGTAATATATGTTTCGCATGGATTATTAGCAATGCAGTTAGTTGGCTCTTCATCCCAGTTTAATTCAATTCCTGAGTAATTTCCATCACCCCAGTCTTCAATACCCCCTTCTAAACCATTACCATCTGCTATACAGTCATCTCCGCAGACATATATTTTTGTTTTCCAGTCAGAAGGACCTTCATTTTCTGGAATAGATTCTTTTAATCCATTCCAGATTCTTATTGTAAAGTTATATGCATCTTTTGGAATATCTGAATCATTTAGATTAAATCCAAAATAAGCTCTTTGCTCTTTAAATGGAGAATTTCTGTCTTTTCCTGTTCTTGGAGAAGTATTAACATAAGCTGTAATTGTTAATCCTTGAATATGTAAATATCCTGTCATGCTGTTATCATTATCAATGCAGATAATTCCATTTCCAGAAGTGCATGAAATAGGCCCTGCATCAATCCAATATAATTCCACTTTGTCTTGTGTATTAATATTCTGTATTTTTGATAATAAGAGAATATTTCCATCTCCTTCATATCTTAGCCTCATTTCTGTTGTATCATTCCAGATAATTACATAACCTCTTTCTGTTTCTTTGTCTCTCATTTCAAAATCAGTTAGATTTAGTATTTCAAAGGAATCTTCATTGTCTAATGTAAAAGAAGAGCATATTCTATCATAGTAAGGATCTGTTTCATTTCCTATGTTTTGTATATTGCAATAATATACTTTATCATAATCATTGTCATTCTCTATGTTTATGTCTTTTAATTTCCAGACATAATAAATTGGAATATTTGTATTAAATTGATTTGGTGCCCACCATACAAAGCTGTTTTCCATATATTTATCATTTAATTTTTGACCTCTAATCCACCCAGCACAATATTCTTGATTGTTGTTAGATTTGCATTTGTATATGCTTTGGTTCCAGTAAGTTTCATTGTCTGATTCTATTATATTTGTAAAATCACTTAAATGATTTTGTGATAGCCAGTTAAAATTAGAATTTTGATAATATCCTAAACCAAATTCATTTGTAAGCCATGTAGATCTTTCTCTTGCATCACTTAAATTAACACCATTAAAGAATTGAGTATAATCAGAAGATATGTTCTGCCAGATATTAGATTCTGCTTCTCCTAAAGGATTTTGATTCCATGTGTGTAGGAAGTTATCTGAGTGTTCGTAGCCTATATCTGTGTCTGCAGAACTTATTGAAAAAGCTAATAATATAAATATAATAACTATTGATATTCCTGTGAATTGTTTTCTTTTCATTTTATATTATAATTACATTAATATTTTGTGAATCTGATGATTCTCCAGAGTATGCAGTAGCAGTTACAGTATAATTACCGCTGCTAATATAATCATGTGCAATATAAACAAAAATAGATTCATTAGTTGCTAAAGCAATATCATAAGTGCTGTTAAATGTGCTGTTTCCTAAACCTTCTCCAGTATCAAATTGCCATGTAAAGTTATCTGATGAACCGATAGTGTCATTAATAACAAATTTGAAAACACTTACTGTGTTATTTTGATATTGTTCTGATAGATTAAACAATAAATTTGTTGGCACATAATTACATGATGAATCACAGTTTCCAGTACCAGCTACTACATTATTACATTCAGAATCTGCAGTGCATCCGACAGCAAAGTCTGTTGATCTACAGATGTTATCTCTATCTATACCAAAGCATCCCCATGAGCATTCATCTGCAAAATAAGATTCTCCTCCAATAGTACAGCTAGACAAATTATCATCAACCTGCCTCTCATCACATTCTGCTACTCCATATGTTGTAGAATACTCACAATAACTAGTTTCTTGCCCATCAAAATAGGTATTATAGGGTGTAAAGCACCAATCATCATCACCCAATCCAACATCATCATTATCACAAAAATCAGATTGGCAATCAGAATTATTTGTACAACTATGTCCATTAGAGTAACCATTTACCTCAACTGTATTACTTGGGTCATATTCTCCATACCCACCATCTTCACCATATCCTCTACCAACACAATAAACATCGTCTCCAACTTCATAATAACTATCATCTAAATAGAAAATGTGACTCCATGTGTATCCAGTATCATCGTCACATTCATCTGCTCCGCTATCATCACAATCTTCATCATATATTCTATCATCATTAACATACCATTTTATACCTATTTCATCTGGATGGCTTTCATCACCAGTTACTTCCACATAACATTCTGAATTTTCTGCACTATAAATAGGAGAATCTAAGTCTATATCTGAAGTGTAAGGAACATCACAATATTCATATACAGTATCTTCTGTAGTATAGGAAGCGTATCTATAACGTAATTCAGTAAGCAAAGTACCTTCTATTCCGTAAGCAGTATCTCCACTGCAATATTCACTTTGATATGGATTAAATTTCGCACTAGAGGAATAGGATAATCCTGTACCTGGTTCAAGAGAATGTGTTGGTGTCTGAACACTTACTGGAGAAGTTTGATCATCTGAGCAATCACTATATTCATCCCATACATTTTTAGCATATATTCTTAAACTTTCTGCATCATTATATAATATCCCGCCAGGATCCCAATCTGTAACCCATAAAATTGAGTAAGAATAAAAGTCATAACAATGAAATGTATCTGTACTAACTTCATCAGAATAAAACCATGTATTATCATCATTATGATCAACTGTGTATTCTCCATCAGCATATTGCCAACCACTATAAGTCCCACAAGATTCATCTCTATGACATTCTCTTTCACACGTCCAATGATTTCCTTCCCAATAACAATTTACCCCTTCATCATCATAACCATATGGACAGGAATCTGGTGTGCAATCTTCAGCTCCGCCAGGACCACCTGTTTCACAAGAATGATCATACTGACATTTGGTTTCGGTATCACAATCATCAATACATGTTCTAGTGTATTTTCTTTCATCAGGATTACAAGTTCCAGAACCACATGAACCTGCAGTCCAATCAGTGCATGAACATATTTCATTTATAGCAGCCAAAGCATCAATCCTTTTCCAACCATCAATAGAAACCCCTGTATCTTTTAAAATATCCAAAATTTCGTTAGGAGTTAAATCTGAATCTTTTTCTAGCATCAACGCTATCACTCCGGAAACCATTGGAGTAGCTGCAGAAGTTCCAGAACCACTAAATTCTAAAGAAGTAATATCAGAACCGGGAGCTAGCAAATCTAATAATGTTCCCCTATTCGTAAAACAAGCTATATTATCTACTTCTGGATAATCGGTACAACTAAACTCAGTATGGGGAATAACACCCTCAAAACAAATTCCGAAAATCAAATTTCCGCCATACACTTCATCACACCAATCTAATTCTTCAGTTCCATCTCCAAAATCATAAGTTGCGCCAACAGCAATTGTGTTTGAATAGCATGCGGGATAATCTATCTCTTCTTCATCGTCATCGTTTCCGGAGGCAGTTATGACTGGAATCCCCGCATTATAAAGGTCATCAATTTCATCATTAACAAAATCTTCTCCACAGGAACCAGCACCATTTGATATACCAAGACTAATGCTTACAATAGAAATATCATAATTAAAACGATTAGCATAACACCATTGAAGAGCAGACTTTATATCATCAAGGGGGCATCCTTCTCCAACCCCTCCACAAACTTTTAAAGCAACAATATCTAAATCTGGAGCAATTCCTGTAAATATAGAATCTTCAGAAGCTGCAATTTCAGCAACAAATGTTCCATGTCCATCATCATCAAACGGATCAGAATCATTATTAAAGTAGTCATAACCAGCTTTCACCCTGCATCCAGCACCGAAGCATCCACCAAGATCAGAATAATTATAATTTA
This sequence comes from Nanobdellota archaeon, assembly GCA_043826105.1. Classification (GTDB taxonomy): domain Archaea; phylum Nanobdellota; class Nanobdellia; order Woesearchaeales; family DATDXC01; genus JBDRQV01. The sequence continues at coordinate 5,035 of JBDRQV010000215.1, forward strand.
CCCCAGAATCAATTATGCATATAGTCTGTCCAGCACCACTATAACCTAAATTGTAAACATCATCCGCATTGATTAATGGTCTACTTTCCTGTAAATTTAAATGAGCTTTTATTGAATTATCTTGAATCTTTTTTACCCTTTGATCTTTCAATAGCTTATAAAATCCCTTTTCAGTTATATTTCCAGAAAAAAACACCCCCCACTCAGATTCTCTTTTTAATTGAAATTCTTC
>JBDRQV010000216.1:0-2219 GCA_043826105.1 Nanobdellota archaeon
GAGGGCGGGGGTATCTATATATCTTATTGGAATCTAACTTCTCATGAACAAAACAACGCTGGCAGTTTAGGCAACGCCAGCGTTGTTTCTTCTCTTGGGTTTTACTCCATTTAATTACTTTATGACTACGATCTGTAGGACACAATAGTGTCCTTTTTTTTGCATATTTAGATTAGTTAAAGGTTTAAATTCCTCTTTTGATTAAATACTAAACTAATACAGGGATTTTACCAACACTTTTGGGTATTAAGCCAAAATTTATTTAATAATCCATCCTACTCTTGTTCCAACAGGGTTAGTATATCCAGCGAAATTGCGAAATTGGGGTTGACCTTTTATCGTATTGATGATATAATAGATACATTAAGAAAATAACCTTAGAAAAATGGATAAAAATGCAGATAGAGCGCGAGTAGTTGACGTGATGAAGGAAAAAGAACAACGAGCTGCTTCTATTAAGCAAATGCTAAAAAGTCCAGAAGACACTGCTCTTTTGATGGCTATATTAAAAGAGCAGAATAAGGGTTCTTTAATAGAAGAACTAAAAAGGAAAGAAGCAGATTCAGAGTATGAGATTGAGCCTTATGATCCTGAAGAACCTAAGCATGGCTTGGCCGAACGATTGGTAGCCAGAAAAGTTGATTACAAATCTGATCTTAGCGATCTTTATAAATGTCAACAAGAGATAGCCAGGATTAGAGAAACGACAAAAGAACTGAAAAGCAGAATCAACCCGGATAAAATAAGGGAACTGGCTTTTTATAGTTCCGGTAGAGATAAAGATACTATTACGGATCCTTCAGAGTTGGAAATGTTAAGTAGTAGAGTTGGTTATGAAGGAATGGCCGCAGTAATAAAACATAAGTTAGACATTTTATTTGTTGAGGATCCTAAGCGTTATGAGAAGATAAGTAAATGCATGAAAATGGAGCAGGTCACCGATAAGGTTACTGAGTCTAGACATAAGAAGATTGAAGAGGTGTGCAAGGAGTATAAAGTTGACATGAGTTTGGTGGTTCAGATATCTAAGATAAAAGACGAAACAATGAGAACAGACTCGTTTCGCATATTGATTGATCCTGATAGTGACACCAGAGAATTAAAAAAAGTTTTGGGTATAGAGGATAAAACAGAACGAGATGAAGCTTTTGGAAAGCTTGATATTCCCGTTGGGGGCAATGTTAAATTACCAAATGTGGGCTGGTCTATAAGAAAGGCATCAGTAGCAAGGAGAGTTGCTTTAATAGAGCAGGGTGTTTCAGACCTAGAAGACGAGAGAGATCTTTATAATGATGAGCAGGTTGAGCTTATTCGTGCTCAAAATAAGTTAGGTCTTGCTCTAGGTGGTAGTATTAGTAATAAAAGTATACAAGAAGCTATCGATATAGCTCTTATCAGTGATGATCCTGATAGAGATTTGCAAGAGCATGTTGTTTCTGGCGCCGAAGCTGCTGAAATGATGTTAGATTCCGATGAAATAGATTTAGAAGTGGCAAAGTTTCATAAGAAAAACAAAACGGCTGATAAGAGTCCGGCCGAACAGGCAAAGCTTACAGAAAAACTCCGGAAAAAGCTAAAGGGTCGAACTACCCCTAAGGGAAATAAATCTCTCGGGATTCTGGGGGAAATTGCCCGGTGGATGATGGGAGGTAGAGTAGATTCTGCTATTGCAGGATTTCGTATAGCAGAAAATCCTGTATAAGCTAGAATGAGGACATAAAGGGTTTAAACAAAAATATTATGGACACAAAAAAGTTTGATGAACTGTATAAAGAGCTGAAAGGCCTGATAGCAAAAGGCGATGAAGCTAAAGTCAAAAGTTTTCTAGTAGAACACTTCGAGGAATTTCCCAAGGAGATGCAAGATAATTTGATTATGTTATTCTTTGAGGAAAGTTTAAGTAAGATTGTCGGTGGCAAAGACCAGGCCGTAGCTAATTTTCAGCAGCAAGGCTTAACAGTTATCAAGGATATGGAGGTAATGAAGAAAGGCCTAGAAGACAAACTAAAGGCTATCGAAGTAGAAGAATCTCTGCAGGCTAGTGATAATTAAGATATTTTAGCATATGAACATCTAAAACCACCGTTAGTGTCAAAAGCTTGGTGGTTTTTAGGTGAGTAGACTAATATCCTATAAGGCATATATATGACACAGCCATCTTCTCCCGAAAATAGTCCTCAGCCTGAGCGTCCCAAAATTGACATGTCTGTTCCGGAAAT
>JBDRQV010000217.1:0-2777 GCA_043826105.1 Nanobdellota archaeon
ATACACTTCTGCTGGTAATTCAGATATCCACTGTTGCATATCCTGTATTGTGATTGCTTTTATATAAGTGGTTTTCATAGCCTCCTCAATTCTTCACAAAGTTTAATAGAAGAACGAACATCCTCTATTCCAAAACCCTCTCCAGCCAAGATCTTTTCATAACTTAAAGTGTGTAAATCACCAAAATTCTTAGATAAATCAAACTCATCCACATTAATAGAAAGCATTCGTCTTGGAGGTAATCCTTTCTTAATACTTAAAATAATTGAGATCTCGAAATTACCTATAAGCAACATCCCATATGCACTACGTGGAGTATTTTTCCAACGGGAGATAGTATATTCTTTGCCAAACAACCACAATAACAGATCTATTAAATGAATTCCTATGTTGGAAACAATTCCACCAGACTTTTCTACACTGCTTTTCCAACTATAATCATACCAATCTCCACGAGGAGTGTAATACTCAAGATAAGCAGTTCCACCTGACTTTGATAAATCAAGTTTTTTCAACTGGATAGCAGTATCACTCAAACGCAACTGTAGAATATTCCAGATTCTATGCTCTGTATTATCCTCAACATAACGCAGGTCAATAAGGTTGTGTTCCCGTAATACAAGAGGCTTCTCACAAATTACATCAGAGCCGATTCTTAATCCAAACCTACAATGTGCGTCATGTAGGTAGTTAGGAGAGCAGACTACAGTATAATCAATATCTTGGTTTACACAATATCTATCAAATCGTTCAAACTCAGAGAAGTATTTACAGTCAGGAAAATAAGAATCCAGAATACCAACAGAATCGTGTGGATCTAAACAAGCAATCAAATCACCACCAACTTCTTTGATTGCCTTCATATGTCGTGGCGCAACAAAACCAGCAGCACCAATCAGAACGAATCTTTTCATTTAACCATCTCCATAAACAATATTTACCATCTACGCAGTCTCCATTCTCTTAGACGGCTCAACACATAAAGAATAACACAAAATAGACCTATCCCTATAACAATCTCACAGATAAGTACTAAATAAGAGTACTCGTTAACCCAACTGGTAAATAAACATAGCATATCAATCCCACCAACTCCGAATGTTTTCTTTCATAGTGCCAAAAACCAAGTCAAGATCAGCCAAAATAGCTTTCTCCTCCTCATTAAAACAGTGTCTTAATTCATCTGAGCACAATTCTTTATCTTCTTCGGTTTTAACATTTGGGTATACTAATCTACCACCATCCCCAACTCCTATCTCACCCCACTTCTCATGATGCACAGTAAGAAGCTCTTTACAGTAATCATCTTCGATCAACCGCTCCAAAGCATCAATACATATTCTAATCACATCAGCGTCCTTCTCAGCATCTTCGTGGTGCCCATATAAACGCAAATGTTTTTCCATCTCACTTAATTTGAAACGGAGAACCTCATACAAAAAATAATGATCCCAATCCCTATCATGCCATATGATAGGCAGCCATTTGAAGATATTCCTAATACCTTTCCAAATATTTCTTAGCATACTACCACCTCCTCATTGTTTTCTTATTTTTTATTAACCGTCCCCACAAAGGATAAAATCTCTTCAATACCCAATAAGGTATCCCATTTCTAACTTTCTTATATGTTTCAGAACAAGAATCACAATCCCAACATTCATGTCCCCCAATCTTTTAAACTTTTTGGATACATATGAGGATTGGCTTTCTCATAAGCTTCCCTATCACCACCAAAAGCATAAATCCAATTCCAGCAAACCCAAATAGAATCACAATATGGACACTTTTTTATCATCACTCCATCCCATCAAACTTCTTTCATACAGACCCTAACGCATACAGAATAAGTAGAATAATCCCTCCTACCTTAACCAGTCTCCAAAAAAAGGACTGAGCAGTTCCTCCCACTATTTTTAAATCGCGATCTGGTGAAAATCTACTCATAATTATTTACCTCCTTTAATATTGTTCTCATAAACTAATTCATCCCCTAATTCTGCTTTTGATAGTTCAAGCTCAACTTTTCTTAAACTTGCATTTGCTCCAACTGAAGCAACTCTAATTGAAATAGGAAGATCACTTTTCTGAATTAACTCCATCAACATTATACATTCAAAGATTTGCCTTTTTATTTCCATATTTCTCCTTTCCATAAATTTTACCAAAACATTTACTCACTGACAATCCGACTTTAAAGCATCTTCCAACTTCTGTTTATAAGGTAATATAGCCTCCATCTGTTTAGCTTTTATAATCTTGATATCAGACTTTTTAATGTTGTACTCCTTAAATGCTTTTTCCAAATGTATATCACTCCATAAAAATCCATCATGTAACCATAAATAGGTTCCAACATTATAAGTACAATCAATTCGACTATTATAATCAACTCTCTGTTCAACTTTTACACACCCAGAAATAATGAATAGTCCTATACAAAATATAAGTAAGTATTTTTTCATAACACTCCTTTCTACCTAACCCTATTAGCTATCATCATTGCAAAATTAGCAACATCTGTTGCTTCTGAAATAATATCAGGTATATCTCTACAATTAGGATAGTTACACTCCATAGCTCCTGACTTTTTCAGGATATATCCCAACTCTTTCACTTCTTCTTTAAGTCTGATAAACAACCATCCAACATCTTCACCCAACCATCCTAGTTTATGATCATTGGCCTTAAGTTTCTTCTCCATCTCATCAGCAAACAATCTTATATCCATGGATCAATGCTCCCAACCATCAGCACGAGATTTACCTTTATAAAAC
>JBDRQV010000218.1:0-2498 GCA_043826105.1 Nanobdellota archaeon
AGAAGAACCAAAAGAAATTAAGGAACAACCTCAAAACTCCACTCCAACTGCTTCCATAACTCTAGGGAATACTACAGAAAGAACAATACAAGCAGAGCAATCCAAACAACCTTAACAATCTAGCTTATTCTATTACTACTATAGATAGTGTTGGCAGTTTAATCCATAGTAACAGAAGGATTTAAAGAAAACGCAGATATAAAAAGACATATTCTAGGTGACGCTAACTTGACAGCTCACTTTTTAGTAAAGTTTTTATATCCCAGATTTTCTCCGATTAGTTATATAACACTATTATGCAGGGTAACGCATTAAGCTATATGGCTTATGCTCTTCCCTCGCATTATTACTTATAGTTGAGAGGGGATGGATATGTCAAAGAAAAGCAAAAAAGTAAAAAAAGTAAGTGCAAAGAAGGAAAGATATGCTAAGTTCAGAAAAGATAAACCAACAACCACTATATTTACATCTCCTGATCTTACTCCTGAACAACAGAAGCAAAGGCAGGAAGATGAGAGAACTATTGATATGTTCTTAAGATATAATCGTAATCGTCCTACCAAAGAGATAGTTGAAAGAAAGATGAAGAGTAAGAGATAAACTTTTTTGATTTTTTAATTCTTTTTTGGTTTTCTGATCTTATTGTAAAAACTGTTCCGTCAGATTCGAACCCCCTATATCCTCAATATATTTTTGAGGAACTTTTTGCTACCTTCAGCTATTTTAATTTTAGCGTTATCAAAATTGTTTAGTTTGAGGTCATATTTCCAATCATCATATAACCAAATAGTCACAACATAGACTTCAAAACCAAGTGTCCTTGCCATCTTATATATGCTTAGTTCTTTTTTTGTCATATCAATAATGTATCCCTCCTTTCTGAGGTTAGGATAGTAACTTCTTAATTTGATCTCAAATAGTTGTAAATTTAAGAATTTAAAATTTCTGCTCTTGAATCTGAACGCATCAATTGAGAACCAATTCTTCTCTAGAAAACTTTTAACGTTATTTGGCAATTTTCCAAAAGGGAATACTTGGCCCAAATAGTCTTTTTTATGTTCTCTTCTGAGATGAAGATAAGCTATCTTATGTTTAGTGATAATCTCGCCTAATTCAGACTTTAGTTTAATATCTTGTCTTCTTAAATCATATTTGCCTTTATTTAATGGAACTTTCTTTCTGATGTCAAAAGTCATTATTGTTTGATTTACTTGATATTATTTAATAGTTTCCAATAATTTTATATATCTCATTAATAAATGATTAGCCATGGAAACGGAAATATTTACACTGTGGAGTATAGTTCATATATTTGCAGGTATGGCTTTTGGTTTTGGGTTAAGTTTAGGTGTGTTTAAAGGACTGAAAAATTACTTTAATCATATAATAGCTTTTGGCTCTCTCGTGTTTTGGGAGTTTTTTGAATATTTTGTATTTTCATCTATTGAGTTCGGTAATGAACTGATGATCAATAGGATCTCTGATGTGGTTATAGGTTATCTGGCATTTTTAGGTGTTTATCTCTATATTAAGTATAGATCAGTTAAGAATGTCGTTGGTTATTTTATAGTAACTTTATGTTTATTTTCTTTATTGGGACTATTATTGATATATATCCAATATTATTAATTAGAAAGGTTTTTAAAAAAGATTGAGTTTTCCAGGTTAATCCAAATGCTCCCGTAGCATAGTAGCTATTGCGTCACCTTGGTATCCTAAAACAAAAAGGTGGAGGTCCCGAGTGCAACTCTCGGCGGGGGCTTATTTTATATCCTTAAAGCTCTTACTTATACTCTCATTCCAGAACTCTGGTAAGGAATAGTTGACTAATCCTTCAAACTCATCATCCATCATATAAAAATGCGCTTTCTTGTTTTTTAGCTCTTTGAAATGTATTGCTACACTCTCATACATGTCTTTTATGGCTTTTCTTTCAAATTTTGCCTGTAATAGTGATGGTTCCTTCAAAACAATCGTGTCAGCCAGCCTCAATACATTTAAATCTATCATAGCTGAGTTTTGGGTTATTAAGATCAATGATAGGTTTTTATGCCGCGCAATGGCCATTATTTTTCCTAACTCTTTATTAGATGACTTCATAGATTCCCTTGATGAGAATATGACAGCTCCTTCATCTAATAGTGCTATACCATTATTAGGGATCTCGTCTATGCTGGATACTTTCTTTATGCCAGATGGCAGTTTGGCAGATTCAAAACCCATAGCAAATACTCTTCTTTTTGACATTTTCCTGAACATCTCTAAAAATTTCATTCCTAATGCTGTCTTTCCAGAGCCTCTTTTTCCAGTGATCAGAACAATATTACTTCCTTTCAATAGCCTTTGGCTAAAATCTTCAAAATCTCCTTTGCTGGTCTTTATAATACTAAAAGGAACGTATGGCTCTTCTACTTTCTTCTTTTTTATGAACATATCTAATATTCCCATAACCTATAGATAGAAATAGATAATATTTAAACTTATTCATATGAAATCAG